>JACPDI010000046.1 GCA_016184105.1 Acidobacteriota bacterium | reverse complement strand
TGACTTGGGCCCGCAGAGCGCCTCGGCACAGTCACTTATGCATGCGATCGCAGTGAAGACCGTGTCTTCTCCAGGGACCGCATGGCATTGCTGTCTGGAGTTCTTCTCAGTCGCGACGCGACTTCCGGCCGAATTCCGGCTGACGCCTGCCGACGCCTGCCTGTTGGTCCACGAAGAAGTGTTCCGCCGGATGGAGGTGTGCGATTTACCTTCGAAGGATCGGCTTGCGCTCCTTCGAAATGCCGCGCAGGAACGGGTCGCCGGCGGCCGCATCTACGATGCGCATATCGCGGAAATCGCGCGCGCCGCCGGCGCGGGAGTGATCGTGACCGCCAACCGTCGCCACTTTCTGGCCGCGCTCCGTCACGGCATTCGCGTGGAAACGCCGACGGAGTTCGTCGCGTTGCTCAAGGCTCGACGATAGCGCAGCGTTGGTTCAACACGAAGGTTGGCGACGATACACCACGAGGGTTCATCGCGGGTGTTCATACTAGCAGTCGCGCGGCGCACCGAGTCGCCATTGGTGGACTACGCTGTCGGTTCGGTGAAGATCTGAACCAAGAACCGCAGAATTGCTCAGCTCCGCCACCGAGAGTCCCCATTGAACGAATCTGCGGCAACGATCACAGGGTCCGCCAGCGTTACCGGTTTTCCGCAATTCCCCGCCGGACGACCGGCATCTCTTCGTAGGTGTCTGTCCTACAACGTGAGACCAGGTAGGTCCTGTGCCAGCCACTCAGGAGTGGCATCGCTTTCGCACGGCGTCGTACGGCTCGTGCCGCGGCAGTTGCCAGTCTCCGAACCACAGACACCGCCGGACACGACTGCGGACAGATCGGCTGCACGCACCGCCGCGCCACAAGTGGCCAAGCTGATCACAAGGACGCTGATCCGTCCGGACATCACTCACGGCGACTTCATTCAATGCGCCCAGGCCTTACGAGAGCTACTCGTTCACGCCTCAAAGTCACAGCGCGAGCAACTTGAAAGGATTGTTCATGCACTGAGTGGCTGTCTCTTCTCCCCCTGTGCCAATAATCCGTGAGACAACCTCCCGAGGAAGATTAGTGTAGGGGCGGGGAGGGCAATGTGGCACATTGCCCTGAGTTAACGCCGCACCTTGAGCGAATGCCGCTTCGTGACGTTGCGCCGATGTGGAGCGTCGAGACGCAAGCTGAAGTGAGTTCGGTCACCCCACCGCGCAATCGAAGTCCTGCCGGGGGTATCGAGGTCGAGCGGACGACTTCGAGCCTGGGTTTGCAGGCTTCCCTTAAAGAGAGAACCTCACGCGATAGCCACGCCGATCCACCTCTTTTACAGCCCGTAGAGTTAAGCACGGGTTGATAAAACTTGGAAGGCCAAAGAACAAATGCGGAAAACGTCTCCCGACGCTTTTGCCCTTCGTCCTTCGGCCTTGCCTAGACCTGTTCCGTGTCGATCTGCGCCCGCTGCAGCTTTCCGCTGTAGTCGATGTAGATCGACTTCCACTCCGAGAACAGGTCGAGCGCGGCGACGCCCGATTCGCGGTGGCCGTTGCCGGTGCTCTTCGTGCCGCCGAACGGCAGGTGCACCTCCGCGCCGATGGTGGGCGCGTTCACGTAGAAGATGCCGGTGTACAGCTCGCGCATCGCGGTGAACGCGCGGTTGATGTCCTGCGTGTAGATCGACGCCGACAGGCCATACTCCACGCCGTTGCCGATCTCAATCGCCTGGTCGAGCGACGTGCAGGGAATCACCGACACGACCGGCCCGAAAATCTCCTCGCGCGCGATGCGCATCTTCGAATCCACGTCGGCGAAGATCGTCGGCTCGTGGAAGTACCCCCTCGCGTGCGCCCCCTTGTCGAGCCGGTGGCCGCCGCACACCAGCTTCGCCCCCTCGCCCTTGCCGATCGCGACGTAGTCCATGTCGGTCTTCAACTGGCTCTCGCTGACCGCCGGCCCCATCTGGTTCTTCTCGTCCAGGCCGTCGCCCACGACGAGCGACCTGGCGCGCGTCACAAAGGCGTCGAGGAACGGCGTATACGCCTTCTCGTGCACGACCACGCGGCTGGCCGCCGTGCAGCGCTGCCCCGTCGTCCCGAAGCCACCCCAAAGGGCGCCGTCAACCGCCAGCTCGATGTTGGCGTCGTCCATCACCATGATGACGTTCTTGCCGCCCATCTCGAGGTGGACCTTCTTGAACGCCGGCGCGCACGCCTCGTTGACGTGCCGCCCCACGAGGGTGGACCCGGTGAACGACACGACGCGCACGTGCGGGTTGTCCAGAATCGAGTCGCCGACTTCCTCCCCGCCACCGGTGACGATGTTCACGACCCCCTTCGGGAGGCCGGCCTCCTCCAGGACCTTCACGAAGTTCACCGCCGAGAGCGGAGTCAGCGTGGCGGGCTTGAAGACGACGGTGTTGCCGCAGATGATCGCGGGAATGATCTTCCACGACGGGATCGCCATCGGGAAGTTCCACGGCGTGATGACGCCGCAGACGCCGATCGGCTGGCGGACCGACATCGCGAACTTGTTCGGAAGCTCGGACGGCGTCGTCTGGCCGAACATGCGCCGCCCCTCGCCGGCGTACAGGAAGGACATGTCGATCGCTTCCTGCACGTCGCCGCGCGTCTCGGCGAGCACCTTCCCCATCTCGCGGGTCATGTCGCGCGCGAACTGTTCCTTGCGCGCGACGAGGATCTGCGCCGCCTTGTAGACGATCTCGGCGCGGCGCGGCGCCGGCACGAGCCGCCAGCGGTCGTAGGCCCGCCGCGCGGCCTCGACCGCCGCCTCCACGTCCGTGCGCGTCGACTTCTGGAAGACGCCGATCAGGTCGCCGGTGTTGGCCGGGTTGCGGTTCTCGAAGAGCTGACCGGAGCTGGACGGGGTCCACTGACCGTCGATGTAGTTGTAGTAGGTGGTTGCGGTAAGCGCGGTCGGCATACACCGAAGATATCAGGGTTCAGGGTTCAGGGTCAGTCCACCCGCCTCGCCGCCTTGAGCGTGCTGACGAAGTCCTTGATCGCGCTGCGGACGTGCTCGGGGGGGTCGATGAATTCGACGCCGGTCCGGTAGCCGATGCGCTCCTCGTCGAGGTCCCCGATGTGGCAGTGCGCCACCCGCCCTTTGACCACGATCGAGCGGTCGCCGAGGGTCAGGCGGAAATCGTGGAGCGAGTCGAGCTGGAGCGGGAAGGCCGTCTCGATCTGCGCCCCTCCGGCGCTGATGTCGAGGATGTTCATGGGTTGAAACACCATGACCTCGCCCCGCAGCTCGCCGAGGATGGGAACCCGCTCGCGTTCCCGCTTGTCGTCGTCTTCAACGGCCATGAGGATTGCGGGATAGTAGCAAACGACAGTGGCCGGTGGCCAGTGGGCAGTGCGCCTTGTCCCTCGTGCCTCGTGCCCCGTGCCTATTCTCTGGTGATGACCCTCTCGTCCGCCCGTGGCGGGTTCACGTACGCCGAGACCAGGCTCTCGTGCCCCCCCGGCCCGATGGCGGCGACGCCGAACACGTAATCGTCAATCGACACGTCCTGGAGCACGTGCTCCGTCACGTTGCCGACGGCAAGCTCGTGCTCCCAGTCCGGCGCCCAGGCGCGGCGCCAGAAGATGCGATACCCGGCGGCGCCGGGCGAGGCGTCCCAGCGAAGGCGCGCGTCGTAGCCGCTCGGCTGCCGCCCGAGCAGAGGACCGCGAGGCCCGTTCACCTGCGGCGCCGGCGGCGCGAGGGCCAGCACGGCAGCCGCCGCCACGTTCACGCGCGCGTTGCGCGCGAGGTAGGTGAAGTCCACGCCGTCGACCGTGTCGTCCACGCTGTGCTGCCGCGCGTAGTTCTCGTTCGATTCGGTCAGGCGCACGCCGGCATATCCGTTCTGGTTGAACGCGGTGTGATCGCCGCCGCGGCCGAACCGATCGTGACGGGCAATCGGCCGGACCTGGTGCGAGGGGTAGTAGCGCGTCGCCCAGCGCTGGATGAAGCGCGCGATTTGCCGCGAAGGGGAATCCTCGGGGCCTTCCGCGAATACCCGCATCGACTCGCTGTCGATGGCGCCGTTCGCGCCGCCGCGGCTGTTCCCTACCATGTCGTTGTTCAGCACGGCCTCGATCGCGGCCTTCTCCGCCGCGGCCTTCTGCGCGTGCGCCTTTGCCCCGACGAGCCCCTGCTCTTCGCCGGCAAACGCGATGAACACCAGCGTCGCGTCGAACTCGATACCGCTCCCGGCAAACACGCGCGCCAGCTCCATCGTCAGCACCGTGCCGCTGCCGTCGTCATTGGCGCCGGGGGCGCGGTTGTCGGCATTCAGCCAGTCGAAGGACTGCTCCTGCGCCGCCCTCGGGCTGCGCGCGAGGGAATCATAGTGGCCGCTGATGTAGATGCGTCGCGCCGACTTGCCGGGCAGGACCGCCATCACGTTGCTCAGCTCGACGTCGCGAAGAATCCGCTGCCCCTGCCTGGGCAGTTGGTACGTGTCGAAGGTCACCTGCAACCGCGGGCTCGCGTTCTTCAACTCATCGAACATCCACTGGCGGGCCGCGACCAACGGCCGCGTGGGCGCGTCGGCGGTTGCCATGGTGTTGCGCGTTTCGAAGCTGGAAAGCTTCGTCAGAAGCCGCTCGAGCCGCTGCTCGGACACGGCGGCAATCAGTTTCTGAATCCTGGGATCGAGATCGGTGGCCTGGGCGTGCGCGACGGGCGAGACGACGGCCCACAACGTGAACGAGACGAGAAAGGTGCGAAGCATGGGGGGAATATAGCGCAAGGTTCGAGGGGGTTCGGTGCAAAAATCGCCTCGCCAACGGCTTTCCGAGTACGCAGCCACGGCACTCTGGAGCACGCCAGCTTCAAGAAAAGGCCGGTAAACGGCCTCGGCACGCTCGGTGCTTTGCCTTCACGCGTGGGCGCGAAATCGCACAAGGAGCTGATTGCGTGGCAGCTCGCTGACGCTCTGCGCCGCGAGATCTACTCGCTGATCTCCGGCGGACTCGCGGCAGCGGATCTGCGTTTCCGCTCCCAGGCGGAAGATGCGGCCAGTTCGACGTGCCGCAATCTCGCGGAAGGCTTTGCCAGGTTCAATCCGCGCGAGTTCGCGCAATACGCGCGATATTCCGCATCCTCGAACTGCGAAGTCGGGGACCTGATCGAGGACGGACTGGCGCGGCGCTTCTGGACGGCCGAACAGGCCGCACGGGCTCAAGACCTTCAGGTCAGAGCCGGAATTGCCGTGGGCCGCCTGCAGCGCTACCTGCGATCGAAACGCGCGAGGCGAAATGTGGTAAGAATCCTCAGCCGCGACGAAGCGAGGTGACCCCCCGGAACCTTCTCGAACCTTCTCGAACCGTTTCGAACCTTCTCGAACCTTCTCGAACCTTCTCGAACCCCCTCGAACCCCCTCGAACCCCCTCGAACCCTATCGAACCTTGATGTGCGCCAGATAGTCCCCCGAGGGGATTCGCTCGGCGCGCCCGAGTGGCGCGTTGTAGAAGTACACCCAGGCTCTCTCGTGGCGACCGTCCGTGAGCGCGACGTCCACCTGGGTGCGGATGTAGAGGCTGCGGTCGGGATCGTCCGGGCGGTAGCCCTCGATGTCGTCGAGGCCGCCAAGTGCCTTGTCCCGGTCTTTCACCGCGTACACTTCGCCCCACACCCGCCCGTCCGGCGCCGGCACCGCCGCAGGATAGATCCCCAGATCGAACAGGTCGGCGGCGATCGTGCCCCGCCCGAAGTACTCGATGTGCTCGTCGATACCGGCCCGCCGCCGGCGATCGAAGCCGGTCATCAGCGTGCCGTAGAAGAAAACGAGCTCAGGCATAGCGGGAACGAGAGCTTCGGAAGTGTAGGATCGACCGCACCCTGAGTCAAAAACAAAAGGGCGACCCCGGGGGGTCGCCCTTCGATACGTCCGGCGCGCGCTTCGTTACCGGTCCGGCACCGGCGGCATCGGCGGGCGGGGCGGCTCGGGGGGTTCCGGCGCCTCACCGCGCTCCATCTCCGTGTGGTGCCGGGCGCTCTTCGCAATCAGATCCACCACTTCGGCCGGCACGGCAAAGGAGAGAATCACCGTCTTGCCAGTGCCTCCAAGCTGCAGCGACTGGACGAGCGCCGCCGCGCGCGGATCGCTGCCGCCCTGCAGCTTCGCCAGCGCCAGCAGGCCACGGACCACGTCGCGCAGGTTTTCCGCCGCCGCGTCGTCGCGCGCCTCGGCCCGGAGGCTGCCAGACACGCCGCCGTTGACGTGGCCCGTCGCGGCAAACCACTTCACCGCGGAGAGCTGGTTGTGGACCTGCGCGGGAAGTTTTTCGTGGTTGCGCAGCGCGTCAAAGCGGCCGACCGCCCACGCGTTGCTGCCCGCCTCGATGTCGCCGACCAGGCGCATCATCTCTTCGTTGCCGGAAATGCTCTGCCCGGTGTGGTGGGCATCGATGGCTTTCTTGAGACCCGCCTCATCGCCGATCGCGACCAGACCTGTGTCCACGAAGGCAAGCGCCGGGTGCTTCCCGCCGTGACGGCGGACGCGGGGCTCGGTCGACTCTTCCGTGGCCTTCGCCACCATGCGCGACAGGATTCGCGCGCCCCGATATTCCTGGATCTGGCCGCCGTGCTCGCGTGCCAGAGCCTCCAGGCGCCCCTGGTTGAAGGTGCCGCGCGCCAGCACGACTCTGCTGCCGCCGTTGGCCGCGTCCGGACTCATCGCGGCGATGATGTACTGGATGTCGCGCTCGACGTCGATCCCGGTCTTCTCCTCGAACTCGTTCCGCTCGTTCTCCTTCATCGGAATCGCTTCGCGGAGCTTCTGCCGGAACTGCGAGTTCATGACGGTCTGGATGTCGGCGTACGCCACGACGGCGGCATCGGCCGGCACATAACTCAGCTCGTCTGGTCCGGTCCGCGACGCCGACAGCGCAGGAAGGCCGCCGTAATAGGCCACGAGGCCCGTGCAAAGGCCGAGGGCAAGCACCGTTGCCGCGCCAGCCATGAAGTACCGGGTCCGCTTGGTCATGGGCATGAACCTCTGTCTGAGTATAACGAGGTCGACGCTAAAAAGTTCCGTTTAAGGGACTTAGCTGTCCGGAAGCGGACAGCCTACTGCTCCAGCACGTACTCCTTCCGCTCCACCGTCCGCGCCGCCAACCATAAGAACCCGAACCAGATAATCGCCAGGCACAGCAGGCTTACCGGCAGGCTGGGCGTATCGCGGAAGAGCCCCTGGATGAGGCTCATCACCCCCTCCTGGGGCATGGCGTGCGGAACGAGCGCCTGGACGTAGTAGGCGATCGTGAACTTCTTCAGGTAGCCGGGAATCATCAGGGCTGCCTGCTCCCATCCGAACACGAAGATCAGGCCGGTCAGGAGGGGACGCTTGAACTTGGCCCCGATGAAGGCGAACAACGCCCCGTAGGCGCCCAGGCCGATGGCGAGCAGCGCGAGATCTTTCAGGAGCGGGATGAACGACACCGCCAGGCCGGTGCCGCCGATCGGCGCGATGAGCAGCCACACGATCATGACCGATGGCAGCACGACGAGCGACGTGACGGCGAAATACGCCAGGTATTTCCCGAGCAGCACGGCGCCGCGGCGGACGGGCCGCGTGAACAGGTATGTCAGCGTCTTGTCCTCGACCTCGTCGGCGATGAGCGCGGTGCCGTAGAACACGCCCAGCACCGGCACGGTGAAGCGCAGGTAGAAGAACCAGATCATCATGCCGAACATGGCCTGGCCCGTCATCGCGACGCCATCCACCCGCCCGACGCGCCCGGTCAGGAAGAGCGCGGCCCGAACGGCCAGCGCGATCACCACGGGCCCGCCGACGACGAGCGCCATGAAGATCGTGCGCCGCGACCACAGCATCTCGCCCACGGAGATGTCGAACACACGGACCGCGGACGAGAACAGGCTGGGCGAACCGCCGCGGGTGCTCCCGGTGCTTTGCGTGCCAGGGGTGCTCTCGGTGTCCATCTTCATCCCTCGTGCCTCGTGCCTCGTGCCCGGTGCCTACTGCTTGACCAGATACTTGAACACCGCCTGCAGGTTGTCGTCAGGCGACGTCACCTCGTCTATCCGCCCGAACTCGCCGGATGCGGCCATCTCGGTCAGCCGCGCGTAAAACGCATCCGGCCTGGCGGTCTCGATCACCACCGCGCCTTCCTCGAACCGCATGCTGAGCACGTCGTCGCGCGTGAGGAACTCGCGGGCGAGCCCGCGCGGGTCGGCGCCCCGGATGTAGACGGTATGTGGATGCTCGTCGATGAGATCGCGGATGTGGTGCACGTCCCCTTCGGCGAGGATCCGCCCGTTGTTGATCAGGAGGATGTTCGACGTCATCGACTCGATCTCGTGCAGGATGTGGCTCGAGACGACGACGCTCTTGCCGGCGCGCGCCCAGTCGCGGATGAAGCGGATCGTCTTGCGGCGCGCGAGCGGATCCATGCCCGAGAGCGGCTCGTCCAGGATCAGCAGCTCCGGGTCGTGGACGATGGCCTGTGCGAGCTTCACGCGCTGCCGCATGCCCTTGCTGTAGGCGCCGATCTTCTTGTTCGCCGCGTCCATGAGGTCGACCTGTTCGAGCGCGCGGCGGGCGGCCGCATCGGCGGATCCGTTGTCCAGGCCGTTCAGCCGCACGAGGGCGGTCACCCACTCGAGGCCGGTCATCCGGTCGTAGAAGGCGTCCTGCTCCGGGCAGAACCCGATCCGCCCGTACAGCGGCGGGTTATCCCAGATCGGCGCCCCGAGGACGCGGATCGAGCCTTTGCTCGGCTTCAACTGGCCGGTAATCAGCTTCAGGAACGTCGATTTGCCGGCGCCATTGGGGCCAAGCAGGCCGGTGACGCCGGGCGGCACCGACACCGTGACGTCGTTGAGGCCGATGACCTGTCCGTACCACTTCGACAGCTGCTCGGCGGTAATGAGCGGCGCCACTACGTCACCACTTCCACGCCGCGCACCCGCCGCTCGAGGACGGACGCGGACACGACGATCAGGCCGATGATGACGAGAAGGGACACGATCCACGGCACCTCGTACCGCGGCTTGAGCCGGAAGATCACGTCCACCACTTGAATGAGGTTGTCGCTGAACGACACCCAGGCGACACGGGTGCCTCCCGTGATGAGCGCCAGCGCGCCGAACATCGCCTTGGTGAAGAACAGCAGTCCGGCGTAGAGGATCGCGACGTACCGCGCGCTTTTCGAGAGCGACGAGAGCGCGAGCATCGTGAAGCTGGCGACGAGCACCTGGACGAGCCCCGCGAGCGTGATGGCCGGAAAGAGGAAGATGTTCTTTCTCGCGAACTCGAAGCTCCCGGCGAACGCAATCTGCAGCAGCAGCAGCAGGATGCCCGGCACGAAGGTCACCAGGGCCAGGAAGACGGCGAGGATCGCCAGCTTGCCGGCGATGTATTCGGCGCGCATCAGGGGCTTGGACAGGTAAATCTGCAGGGCGTTGGCGCGGCGATCGTTGGCGATGAGCCCGGCGCCGGCGTAAATCGTCACGAAGAAGACGAACGGCCCCTGCTGGTCCATGAACTCACGGAACGTCTCCGCGGTGGGCGCGAGCAGAGCGGCTTGCGGGAAGTTCGACGCGATGTAGATCTGCACCGCCCGGACGACGAACGGGAGCCACGCGAGGAGCAGCAGGCCGAGGAACATCTTCCGGCCGATCATGTTGCGGATCCCCGCCGCCGCGATGACCGTCCACGCCTTGCCCGGCTGGTCGCGCTTCCCGGCGTAGCGGCGGTAACTCTGATCGTGAATAGGCATTCGGGTCTCGCGTCTCAGGTCAGTCTTCGCCGACCGCCTTGGCGAACACGTCTTCGAGCGTCGGCAGGCTCGCCTTCAGGTGGCGCACCTGCACGCCGTGCTTCGCGGCCAGCGCGAACAGGGCCTGCTGGTCGTTCGCGGCCCCGAGCCGCGGCGCGGCGGCGCCTGGAACGAAGACGCGAATCACGTCCTCGTCCGTGTTGTGCGTCTCGAGGCCGGCCTCGTGCAGCCGCTCGAGGAAGCCGTGAAGGGTCCCGCCCGGGAACTTGACGCGCAGCTCGAAGACGCGGCCGGCCGGCCCTTTCAGCTCGCCGATCGGCCCCTGCGCGACGACCGTCGCCTTGTCCATCACGATGACGTGGTCGCACGTGTACTCGACGTCGGGCAGGAGGTGCGAGGAGAGAATCAGGTTCACGCGCTTGTTGTGCGCCAGGTCGCGGACGAGCTCGAGCATCTCCTCGCGCCCCTTCGGGTCCATCCCGTTGGTGGGTTCGTCGAGGAACAGCAGGTCGGGGTCGTGGACCAGCGCCTGCGCGAGCTTGATGCGCTGCTTCATGCCCGTGGAGTAGGTTTCCACGTTCCGGTAACGCGCCTCCCCCAGCCCGACGTAGTACAGCACCTCGTGCGCGCGCTGCATCGCATCGGAAAACGCCAGGCCGGCGAGCCGGCCGCAGTAGGCGACAAACGTCACGGCGTTCATGCCCGGAATGTGCGCATCGGTCTCCGGCATGTATCCCAGCCGCGCGCGAATCTCGAGCGGCTTGTCGGCCACATCCATGCCGAACACGCGCATCGCCCCCTCGTCCGGCTTCACGAAGCCGAGGAGCGCCTTGAGCATGGTGCTCTTGCCCGCGCCGTTCGGCCCAAGCAGCCCCACGGCCCCCGGCTGGAACGCCGCGGTCACGTCCTTGAGGGCGCGGTTGGTCCCGTAGGCGACGGTCACGCGGGAGAGGGTGACGATGGGGTCCATCTGCTCACTTTCCTTATACGTGTCCACCACTTACAGCGTTCCCCGCAGCCCGAGGTCGTCGGCGCGCTCGCGCATGCCGGCGATGACGTTCGTGATGTGCTGGTCGAGAGGCAGGCCCAGCTCCTCGGCCCCCTTCCGGAGATCGTCGCGCGGAACCGCGCGCGCGAACGCCTTGTCCTTCATCCGCTTCACCACGCTCGACGCCTCGAGGTCGAGCACGCTCTTCGAGGGGCGCACGAGCGAGGCCGCGGTGACGAACCCGGCCATTTCGTCGCACGCGAACAGCGTCTTCTCCAGCCGCGACTCGCGCGCCACGCCGGTGTAGTCGGCGTGCGAGAGGATCGCGCGCAGCACCCATTCGGGGTAGCCGAGGGCCCGCAAGTGCTCCACGCCGCGGTAGGGATGCTCCTCGCGCGTCGGGTGCCGCTCGTAATCGAAGTCGTGGAGGATGGCGACCACGCCCCAGTCGTTCTCGTCCTCGCCGAACAAGCGCGCGTATTGGCGGACCGCGGCTTCGACGGCGAGCATGTGCTTCCGGAGGTTGTCGTTCTGCGTCCATTCCCGCATCAGGGCGAGCGCGGCGTCTCGATTCAGCATGCTTACTGCACCAGGTTGATGAAGGTCGTGATGATGATGGCGTTGGTGAAATCGATGAAGAAGGCGCCGACCATGGGGACGACGAGAAACGCCCGCGGCGCCGGCCCGAACTTCTCGACGATCGACTCCATGTTCGCGACGGCGTTCGGCGTCGCGCCCAGGCCGAACCCGCAGTGGCCGCCGGCCATGACCGCGGCATCGTAGTCGCGCCCCATGAGGCGATAGGTCGCGAAATAGGCGAACGTCCCCATCATCGCGACCTGCACGGTCAGGATCACGAGCATCGGCAGCGCGAGATCCAGCAGCTCCCACAGCCGCAGGCTCATGAGCGCCATCGAGAGGAACAGCGACAGCGCGATGGTGCCGAGGTCGTCGACCACGCGCGGCTCGATCCGCACGACGCCGGTGAAATCCGCCGCGTTCCGGGCGATGGCGGCGACGAGCATCGCACCGATGTACGCCGGCAGGGTGACGTACTGGCCCAGCCAGCGGCTGAGGAGCCCGCCCATCCACATCGCGAGGAGGATCACCGTGATGACCTTCAGCAGCGTGTATGCGGTCGCCGGCTCCCCCGCCGGCTCGGTGTCAATTTCCTCGTCGAGCGCGTCCACCTGGGCCGCCGCCGCCTGCGCGGCCGGGCTGATGTGCCCCGGGGTGTGCTTCGGATGGTTACGCCGGATGAGCGCCGTGGCGATCGGCCCGCCGATCAGCCCCCCGCTGACCAGCCCGAAGGTCGCCGCGGCCATCGCCAGCGTCACGGCCGCGCGGAAGCCGTACTGATCTTCCATCAGCTTGCCGAACGCCGCGCCGGTGCCGTGGCCGCCGGTCATCGTGATCGAGCCCGCGATCAGCCCCAGAAACGGATGGACGCCGAGCAGCCTGGCGAGGCCGACACCGACCGCATCCTGGAAAATCGCCATGAGGCTGGCGATGACCCAGAACAGCAGCACCTGCGGCCCGCCGATCTTCAGCAGCCCCAGGCTCGCGCCGAGGCCGATCGTCGTGAAGAACGCGATCATGAGCGGGGTCTGCAGCGTGGCGTCGAACTCGAACCCCACGACCCCCTGCAGCCGCAGCGTCAGCGCAACCGCCGCAAAGAGAAACCCGCCGACGACCGGGGCCGGGATGTTGTAGCGATTGAGAATCCCGACGCGCCGCCGGATGCCATAACCGACGAAAAGGACGACGGACGCGAGGGCGAGCGTCTGGATCATGTCCAGCCGGACGATCAGCTTCGGCAATAAGCCTCCACGGAATGCGGTTGCATGATATATTTTCGCGCCAGCCTGCACAAAATTCAGGGGACATTCGATGGCTGACATGACGCGCGGCCCTGCCGCGGCGCCTTCCGGGACGGGCACGCTCGTCCAACTCGACACCGAATTCAAGCGCGGCCTCGGCCTCTACGCCTCGACGATGATCGTCGTCGGGTCGATGATTGGATCTGGCATCTTCATCGTCTCCGCGGAAATGGCGCGGCAGGTCGGCAGCCCGGGCTGGCTGCTGGCCGCGTGGGTGGTGACCGGCGTGCTCACGATCGCCGGCGCGCTGTCCTACGGCGAGCTGGCGGCGATGATGCCGCGGTCCGGCGGGCAGTACGTCTTCCTGCGGGAGGCTTTCTCTCCGCTGGCCGGCTTCCTCTACGGCTGGACGCTGTTCATGGTGATCCAGACCGGGACCATTGCCGCGGTTGCGGTCGCCTTCGCGCGGTACACCGGCTACCTGGTGCCCTGGCTGTCCGAAACCAACTATCTCGTGCCGCCGATGCACATTACCCAGGGGTATGCCGTGTCGCTCTCGACCGTGCAGCTCCTCGGCCTGGTGCTGATCGCCTTTCTCACCTGGACGAACACGCGCGGGCTGGACTGGGGCAAGGTGATTCAGAACGTGTTCACGACCGCCAAGACCGGCGCCCTTGTGGCGCTCATCCTGGTGGGGCTGCTCTTCGGCTGGAACGAGCTGGCGGTGAGCACGAACTTCGGCGACTTCTGGACGCCGCGGGGGTACACGCCGATCGCGCCGGGTGTGAGCGCGGCAACCACGTACGGGTTGCTCGTGGCGCTCGCCGTGTCGCAGGTGGGTTCCATGTTTTCGGCCGACTCGTGGCACAACATCGCGTTCGCGGCCGGCGAGGTGAAGGACCCGCGGCGCACGCTGCCGCTGGCGCTGGTGTTCGGCACGGTGATCGTCATCACGCTGTACGTGCTCGCCAACGTCGCGTACCTCGTCACGCTGCCGCTTGGCGCGATCCAGACCGCGCCGGCCGACCGCGTGGCCACCTCCACGCTCGAGGTCATCTTCCCGGGGCTGGGTGCGATGATCATGGCCATCGGCATCATGATCTCGACCTTCGGGTGCAATAACGGCCTGATCCTGGCAGGCGCGCGCGCCTACTACGCGATGGCGCGTGACGGGCTGTTCTTCCGGCGCGCGGGCGCGCTCAACGAAGAAAAGGTGCCGGCCTGGGGGCTGGTCATCCAGGGCATCTGGGCCGCGGCTCTCGTGCTGCCACGCACCTACAACACCGCGACCGGCACGTACGGGAACCTGTACAACGACCTGCTGACCTACGTCATCTCCGCCGCGCTGCTCTTCTACATCGCGACGATCTCCGGGCTGATCCGGCTGCGCTTCACACGCCCGGACGCGGAGCGGCCCTACAAGGCATTCGGCTACCCGGTGCTGCCGGCGATCTACATCCTGGGCGCCAGCGGCATCCTCCTCGTGCTGTTCACGTACCAGACCGCCACGACGTGGCCGGGACTGGCGATCATCCTCACGGGAGTGCCGGTGTACTTTCTGTGGAGGCGGTAGGTTCGAGGAGGTTCGAGGAGGTTCGAGGAGGTTCGAGAAGGTTCGAGAAGGTTCGAGGAGGTTCGAGGGTTCTGGTGAAACCCTCGGACCCGTCGTGGCTCAAGAAATCTTCTTCAGCTCGACCCGTCGGTTCGCCACGGGTCCGGTCTTCTCGATGGCGGCCGCGCGGGACCGAGATGGCGCACCATCTCGGTCCGCCCCTCGAGATGATCGAGCATCCCGGCATGCGGCTGAGGCGGGCCGGTCACCAAATCGCCAAATCCCCACATTCACAGGAGCTCCTTCCTCGGCTCCGGCCATCCGTCGCGGCGCAGCATCTCCACTCCGCGCTTGATGATCGCAGCGGCTTTCGGCGTCAGCCCGAACGCCTCCAACTGATCGGGCTCGACCAGCACCGCGGCGGCGACATCCGAGCCGTGCTGCAACCGCCCGCCAAGCGGGCGGCACAGATAGTCGATCAGCACGAAGTGATACCGCACCCGGTGATCCTCATCGAGCAGGATGCGATCGAACACTTCGATCACGGGGCCGACCTCCACGATGAGCCCCGTCTCCTCGAGAATCTCGCGCGCGGTACCCGCCTCCAGCGTCTCACCCACTTCGAGCGTTCCACCCGGCAGGCTCCACTGCCCTGCCAGCGGCTCGAACCGGCGCTTGATCAGGACGACCTTCGAGTCGGCGACGATGACGGCGCCGACGCCGACGATGGGGCGCGGAGGATACTTCCGCGAGCGATGGGGCGTGGCCGTCGGAACCGGCACATCAGCCATCGCGTCGTGGCCCGCCGGCTGAACGACGGAGCGCTGTTTCTCGATGAGCGCCCCCTCGCCGAGGTAGAAATGCGTATAGCCGGTGACGTGGTGCGCGCTGGAATCGTCCGAGGCGGGCTCGCGAAAGCCAGCCACCCATTCGGCGTGCACCCATCCGCGGCCGGTCTCCAGGCGGGCCAGCGTGCGGATGCGTACGAAGAGATTCCCTTCGAGCCCGGGACGGTACCGCGCGAAGAACCGGCGGACGGAGGCTTCCGTGCCGGCGTGGCCGCGAGCCGCGCCAGGCGGATCGGGAAGGAGGAAGACGCCGTCGGTCTCGCACGCGGGCGAATAGAAGGCCGTCACGGCGCCGGCGTCTCCAGCGTTGAAGGCACGGACGAAGTCGCGAACGCGGTCCAGATGGTCTTTGTTCATTCTCGCGGGCGTCTACAGCGGGAGCGAGGCTTCCGCGTTGAAGTCGAGCGGGGCGCGCGCGCCGGCCTCCATCTTGCGCAGGCCTGCCGCGGCGATCATCGCCGCGTTGTCAGTCGAGAGCGCAAGGCTGGGGACGAACACGGGCAGGCCGGCGGCCGCACCGCGTGCCAGCGCATCGGCGCGCAAGCGGCTGTTCGCGGACACGCCGCCCGCGATGCCCACGCTGCTGGCACCCAGCCACGCCGCCGCGGCAAACGTCCGGTCCAGCAGCGCTTCGACGACCACGCGCTGAAAGCTCGCGCAGAGGTCCGCGATCTGCTGCGGCGCGAGCATGCGCTGCGGGTCGCTTCCCTCGGGCGCCAGGCGGCGCACCTCTCGCAGCATCGCGGTCTTGAGCCCGCTGAAGCTGAAATCAGTCTGAAGCTCCACGGACCTGGGCAGCAAGCCGGGCGGCGGCGTTGCCGCTGGAGACACGCGATCGCGGTGCGTGATCCGGGTCACCGGCAGGTCGAACGCGCGGTCGCTGCCGGTCGCCGCGAGCCGGTCGATCACCGGCCCTCCCGGGTAGCCGAGCCCCAGCATCTTCGCGACCTTGTCGTACGCCTCTCCGGCCGCGTCATCGCGCGTGCGGCCGACCAGCTGATACTGCCCCGCGCGCGGCACCGAGTAGAGACTGGTGTGACCGCCGGAGACCACCAGCACGGCGGCGGGCAGCGGCAGCACGCCATTGTGGAGGAAGAGTGACTCGATGTGGCCGGCCAGATGATGGACCGGAACAACAGGCAGGTCGCGCGCGAACCCGGCGGCCTTGGCAAAGGCCACGCCCACCAGCAGGGAGCCCACGAGCCCGGGGCCCTGCGTGACCGCGATCGCGTCGATGGCCGGCCACGAAGTCGAGGCGTCGGCGAGCGCGCGCTCCACAACCCCGCAGATATCGCGGATGTGCTGCCGGGACGCCAGCTCGGGCACCACGCCGCCCCACTCGCGGTGGATGGCGACCTGCGAGGCGATGACGTTCGAGCGGATCGCCCACGGGCGAGCGGCGTCGCCCGTCTCACCGACGACGGCCGCCGACGTTTCGTCGCAAGACGTTTCGATGCCCAGGACGTTCACAACTTCAGGCCTTACCTCGCCGGCAGCGTCGGATCGGCCGTCGCCTTCAGCGTTTCCAGATACGGCGGATGAAAAATACCGCGTTCCGTGATGATGCCCGTCACGTAACGGTGGGGCGTCACGTCGAACGCCGGATTGCGGATCCGTGCTCCCTCCGGCGTCAGCCGCGACGAGCCGATATGCGTCACCTCGCGCTGGTCGCGCTCCTCGATGGGAATGTGCGCACCGTCGGGCGTCGCGAGATCAACCGTCGAGATGGGCGCGGCGACGTAGAACGGGATGTGATGCTCGCGCGCCAGCACGGCCACGGTGTACGTGCCGATCTTGTTCGCCACGTCGCCGTTGGCGGCGATGCGGTCGGCGCCGACGACGACCAGGTCGATTTCGCCGGCGTGCATGAGCGGCCCGGCCATCGACTCGGTGATGACGGTCGTCTCGATGCCGTCGCGCACCAGCTCCCACGCGGTGAGCCGCGCCCCCTGCATGAACGGGCGTGTCTCGTCGGCGAAGACCGCAATCTTCTTCCCCATCTCGACCGCGGCGCGAATCACGCCGAGCGCCGAGCCGTATCCGGCCGTCGCCAGCGCCCCCGCGTTGCAGTGCGTCAGCACCCGCGCGCGATCCGGGACCACCTCGGCGCCGTGCCGGCCCATCGCCCGGCAGCTCTCGACGTCCTCGTCGTGAATGCGGCGCGCCTCGCGCTCGAGCCGGGCCGCCAGCTCCTCCGGCGACTCACCAGCCTGCGCCCCTTCCGCGAAGGCGCGCTTCATGTGCGTGATCGCCCAGAACAGGTTCACGGCGGTCGGCCGGGTCGCGGACATCAGGTCGCAGATCTTCTGGAACTCCACGGCGACCTGCGTCGTCCCCCTGGCCTTGCTCTTCTTGACGCCGAGCGCGATTCCCATGGCCGCCGCCACCCCGATGGCGGGCGCGCCGCGGATGATCATCGTGCGAATCGCCTTGGCAACCTCCTGGGCGGAGCGGCACCGCACGTAGATTTCCTGCGCGGGCAGCTTGCGCTGGTCGACCATGACGATGGTGTCGTCCTGCCAGTCGATGGTTGGAAGCATAAAGAGTGATGATACCGAAGGAAAAAGGCAAAAGGGAAAAGGGACTCTTACTTTCCGAGCAATCTGCGGTCGAAGGGTGCGGGCAGCAGATCGGACATCCGGTACCGCGCCGTCACGCGGTCGAGGTTGGCGAGCACGACCTCGATGTCGCCGCAGAATTCCCACAGCAGCTGGCGGCAGGCGCCGCACGGGGGCGTCGGGTCATCGGTGGCCGCCACAACGGCCACGCGGGTGAACCCGCGGTGCCCATCCGCAATCGCGCGGAAGATCGCGGAACGCTCGGCGCAGATCGTCAGCCCGTAGGTGGCGTTCTCGACGTTGCAGCCGACCTCGATCGTGCCGTCCTCCGCTTCGAGCGCCGCGCCGACCTGGAAGCCGGAATACGGCGCGTAGGCGCGCGCGCGCACGGCGCGCGCGGCGTCCACCAGGCGGCGCTCGCCCGCCTCGCGGTCAGAGCCGGCCAATGACGTCCTCCAGCAGCGCGCCGAACGCCTTCCGCACGCGGCGCGCAGTCTCCATCACTTCGTGGTGATCAAGGGGCTGAGGCAGCACGCCCGCGGCCATGTTGGAGATGCACGAGAGGCCCAGCACCTCGACTTTCGCATGGCGCGCCGCGATGGCTTCCGGGACGGTCGACATGCCGACGGCGTCGGCGCCAATCGTCCGGAGGTACCGGATCTCGGCCGGCGTTTCGTAGCTCGGGCCGCGCAGCGCGGCGTAGACGCCGTGGACCACGGGGACGCCCGTGGCGCGCGACGCCTCGTCCGCGAGGGCGCGCAGCCGTCGCGAGTACACCTCGGTCATGTCGGGAAACCGCGGCCCGAACCGGTCCTCGTTCTCGCCGACGAGCGGGTTGTCGCCGAGCAGGTTGATGTGGTCGTCGATCACCATCAGCGCGCCCGGATGAAACGCCGTGTTCACGCCGCCGGCCGCGTTGGTCAGGATCAGCGTGCGCACGCCCAGCGCCGCCATCACGCGCGTGGCGAACGTCACGGTGCGCAGGTCGTGCCCCTCGTAGAAATGCACGCGCCCCGAGAGCGCGGCGACGCGCCGGCTGCGCAGCGATCCGGCGACGAGCTGCCCCGCGTGGCCGATGATGCGTGAGGCGGGCCAGTGCGGTATCCCGTCGTAAGGAATGGTGACGGCGTCCTGCAGGCGCTCGCAGAAGTCGCCCAGGCCCGATCCGAGCACCACCGCCACATCCGGCGCACCCGCGCGCGCCTCGAGCGCTTCGGCGGCTTCCCGGACGCGATCGAAGTAGGTCGCAGGCGCCATGGCTACAGGAGAAATCCGGCAATCGTCGCCGTCACGAAGTTGGCGAGCGTGCCCGCCAGCATCGCGCGAAGTCCGAGCCGCGCGAGGTCGTGCCTTCGGTTCGGCGCCAGCGCGCCGATCCCGCCAATCTGGATGCCGATCGAGCTGAAGTTCGCGAAGCCGCACAGCGCGAACGTGGCGATGGTGAACGACCGCGGATCGAGCGCGTCCTTGAGGGGGCCGAGTTGCGAGTAGGCGACGAACTCGTTGAGCACCATGCGCGTGCCCAACAGGTTGCCGATGGTCGGCGCATCCCGCCACGGCACCCCCATCGACCACGCGACGGGCGCGAAGACCCAGCCGAAAACCCGCTGCAGGCTCAGGTCCACCTGTATCGTGCCGCCGAGCCAGCCGAGCAGGGCGTTGACGAGCGCGACCAGCGCCAGGAACGAGATCAGCATCGCGCCGACGTTGAGCGCCAGGTGCAACCCCTCGCCCGTGCCGCGCCCCGCCGCATCGATGACGTTGACGTCGGTCTTCTCAACCTCCAGCTTCACGGTCCCCATGGTGAGCGGGGTCTGCGTCTCCGGGACGAACATCTTGGCCATGAGCAGCGTGCCGGGCGCGGTCATGATCACGGCGGTGAGCAGGTGCTTGGCCTCGATCCCGAAGAGGATGTAGGCGGCCATGATGCCGCCCGAGATGTGCGCCATCCCCGACGTCATGACCGTCATCAGCTCGGAGTAGGTCATCGACGGGAGGTACGGGCGGATGGTCAGCGGCGCCTCCGTCTGCCCCATGAAGATGCTGGCCGCGACGTTGAGCGACTCGGCTCCGCTCGCGCGCATGAAGCGCCGCATCACCAGCGCGAACAGCCGGACGATGAGCTGCATGACGCCGAAGTAGTACAGGATGGCGAACAGCGCGGCGATGAAGATGATCGTCGGCAGGACCTGGAAGGCGAAGATGACCGCATACGCCGCTCCGCCCTCGCCGAGCGCGGAGGTCATGACGCGCCCCCACACGGTCTTGTCACCGAGCGGCCCGAACACGAACGAGGCGCCAATGCCCGCGAAACCGAGCAGCCGGTTGATGCCATCGCCGAGCACAGCGAAGGTCCGCTGCCCCGCCGTCGTCTTCAGGACGAGCAGCGCGAACACCACCTGCAGCACCAGGCCCCAGGCGACCGTGCGCCGATCGATCGCCCGCCGGTTGCTCGAGAAGGCATAGGCCACGCCCAGGATCACGAACAGGCCGCAGATGGCCTGCACCTTGGGCGCGCCGAGCGCGCGGGCCGCGACCGCCGCGACCAGGGCCAGCGCGGCCGCCGCGCCGAGCACCACGAGATCGCGATATTCGAACGGACTGCGCAGGGGGACGGGTGCGGATGACGCGGTCGTCTCGTTCATAAGGATCAGCGGGACTCGCCGATAGTGTCGATGATGAGCGGCGCAACGGCGGGCGCGCGATCGCTCATCACGATGGCCTGCCCGGCCACGGGAATCGCGGCGCGCAGACGGGATTCATCCCTGTAGTGCAGCTCGAGGATCGGTTCTCCGGCCTCCAGCTCGTCGCCGGGTTTGGCGCGCACCGTGATGCCGACGGCGGGATCGATCCGGTCGGAGGCTTTTTCGCGCCCCGCCCCGAGGAGCATCGACGCGGTGCCGACCACAAAGCCGTCGAGCGAGGCGAGGTATCCCTCGACCGGCGCGCCGACCACGTAGGTGTCCGGGGCGACCGGCAGCAGGCTGTAGTCCTCCACGATGCGCGGATCCCCGCCTTGCTGCGCGACCATCTCGCGGAACTTCTCGACCCCCGCGCCGGAGGCGAGCGCGCCGCGCACGCGCGCGCCGGCGTCAGCCATCGTGGGACTGATGCGCGCGAGCACGAGCATGCGCGCGGCCAGCGCCACCGACAGCCGCTCGAGGTCGTCCGGACCCCGTCCCTTGAGCGTCTCGATCGACTCGCGGTCAGCAGCGCCTCGGTGCGCACGCCGGACGCCTGGCCGATGGCCACCAGCGAGTTGGCAAGCGCGCGCGCGTCGGCCTCGGTCTTCATGAACGCGCCGCGGCCCACCTTCACGTCGAGCACCAGCGCGTCGATCCCCTCGGCGATCTTCTTGCTCATGATGGACCCGCAGATCAGCGGGATGCTCTCGACGGTCGCCGTCACGTCGCGCAGGGCGTACAGGATCTTGTCGGCCGGCGCGATGCGGGCGGTCTGCTGGATCATCGCCAGGCCGGTCGCGCGAAGCGCCGCACGCATCTCGTCGAGCGACAGATCGAGGCGGAACCCGGGGATGGATTCCAGCTTGTCCACCGTGCCGCCCGTGTGCCCGAGACCGCGGCCTGACATCATCGGCACGATCGCGCCGCACGCCGCCGCCAGCGGCGCCAGCACCAGCGAGGCCTTGTCGCCGACCCCTCCGGTACTGTGCTTGTCCACCTTGACGCCGGGAAGATCCGAGAGGTCGGCCCGATCGCCCGAACGCACCATCGCCTGGGTCAGCCACGCGGTCTCCCGGTCGGTCATGCCGCGCAGCAACACCGCCATCAGGAACGCGGAGGCCTGGTAGTCCGGGATGGTACCGGCGGTCACGCCGGCGATAAACCAGCCGATGTGTTCTTCGGTGAGGGAGTGACCGTCACGTTTGAGGCGGATGATGTCGACGGCGGTCATGCGGGGATTTGCTGAGTATAATCCATGCGTCACCATCCACATGGCAAACGCCGCCACCTCCGAGATTCCGCGGCTGGTGCAAGGCCTTGCGCGAGCCATCGTCGCGGCGGCGCGAAGCCGCGCGCTGTACCCGGCCGAACACCCGGCGGTCGCCTCGTCGCTCTCCCGGCTCCGGTCCGCGCTGGACGAGGCGGCGCGCGAGCGGCCGCTCGCCGTCGGCGTCACGCCTGACGCGCTCATCATCGATGAGGGCGCGCCGATCGACCACGGGCCGGGCGCCGAGGCCGCCGCGCTCCTGCACGCGCGCGATGTCCTTCGAATCGTCTTCGCGCCGCAACTCGCGCCGGAGCCCGTGCAGGCCTTCGTCGAGCTGATCGCGTCCGACCCGGCGCAGCTGCGCGAGCGCGGGGGCCCGGCCGAAGCGTGGCGCACCACCGGGCTGCACGGCATCGCCATCGTGCAGGTGGACTACCGCAAGGTCCTCGAGGAGCGCGAGGCCGCCGCCGCCCCCTCGCGCCGCGACGATCTCTGGCAGGCGATCGTGCGGTCCGTGCTCGATCGCAAGAAGATCCTGGACGACGCCGTGCAGCGCCGCCTGCTCGAAATCGCCGGCAGCACCGACGCGATCGGCGCGCTGGCGCAGGACGTCATGGCGCCCAACTGCACGCCGGATGGATCGCCGCTCGTGACCACCCAGGCGGCGGCGATCGTCGCCGCCTACGACCACCTCCACAACATTGTCACGGTGCTGGCGCCGGAACGCCGTGACGAGATCGTCCGGAACCTGGCGGCAGCCACCGCCGAGCTCGATCCGCGGGTCGCGCTCCAGATGATGCGCGGCGCGCAGGACGAGCAGGCCGGCCGGCCCGGAACCGGACACGCTGCCTCAGTGGTGGTGATGGCGGGCGTCGCGGCGGCGTTCGACGACGTGAAGGTCGCGCAGCTGCTGGCGACCACGCTGGCGCTCGAAGGACAGGCGTCGGCGCGGCTCGCCTCGGTGTTCGAAACGATCGCGCCGGACGAAGACCGCCGCCGTCGCGTGCTGCGCCTCACGCGGACGCTGATGGCCGAAACCGAGTTCGGCCGGCGGAGCGAGTTCGAGGCCATGTGGCAGTCGATGGAGGAGCTGCTCCTCAACTACAACGAGCGCCCCTTCGTCTCCGCCGAATACCGCGCCGGGCTGGATCAGGCCGGCGAGCGGGCCGCGCGCATGGCGGCCGCCGCGGACCTGCCGCCGGAGCTGGGCGAGTGGATGCAGACGCTCGATCAGGATCACGTGCGCCGGCTGTCGGTCTCCCTGCTGATCGATCTGCTGAACCTGGAAAGCGACGCCGGTCGCGCGCCCGCCCTCGCGGCCGACCTGGCGGCGCTCGCCGAAGACATGCTGATGGCGGGCGACTACGAGGCGGCCGCCGCCATCGGCGCCGCGATGGCCGGCCGCGCGGCCGACCGCGCGGCGCCCACTCGCGAGGCGTGCCGCGTCGCGCTCGACCAGTTGGCCCGCACGCCGGCCGTGCGCGACACGGTGATGCTGCTCGACGACATGGACGACGCGCAGCTCGCACAGGTGGAGACATTCGCCGGCGCGATCGGCGCCGCCGTCGTGGACGCGCTGCGCGAGGTGATGACGCTCGACGATGGCCATCTCCCGCGAGCGCGGGCGCGTGCGTCGGCGATGATCGTGGCGTGCGGCGCCGCCGCCATCCCGCGGCTCGCGCCGCTGCTTGCGGACCCCAGGTGGCACGTGCAGCGCAACGCCTGTGAACTGTTCCAGGCGATCGGCTCGCCGGAGGCGGTGCCCTTCCTGCAGCCGTTGCTCCGCAGCCACGATTCCCGCCTGCTTCGGCAGACCGTCCGCGCGCTGTCGAACATCGAGGATCCCGCGGCGGCACGGGCGGTTCACACCGTGCTGCGCGCCGCCACGGGGGAGGCGCGCCAGGCGGTGGTCGGCGCCCTCGCCGCGGAGCGGGACCCGCGCGTGGTGCCGGTGCTGTCTCGCATCCTGGCGGAAAGCGACGCGCTCGGCGCGGACCACGCGGTCGTGCTCGACACGCTGAACGCGCTCGGGACGCTCGGCGCGATGGTCGGGGATCCGGCGGTCGGCACGGTGGCCGGCCTGATGCACCGGCGCAGGTGGTTCGCCCGCCGGAAGCGGCGGGCGCTCGCCGAGACCGCCGTGACGGCGCTGCGCCGGGTCGGGACGCCCGCGGCGCAGCGGGCGATCGCCGATGCGGCGGCGCGCGGCGATCGTCTGGTGAGAAAGATCGCGGCGGCCGGGCCGTCTCGCGAGAGCCGGGAATGACGGCGATGACTGGGGCGGCGCACGCCGAGGAGCTCGTCCGGCGCCTGGCGGCGGCCGTCCGCGCATCCTCGTTGTACGCGCCGGGCCACCCGCTCGTGCAGCGCGGGACCGACGCGCTCGCGGCGTTGTGCGCCCGCGCGCTGCAGTCGTCCGACCAGCTTGTCGTCGGATTTGTCGGCGATGAAGTCGTCGTCGACGGCCAGCGCCTCACGCGGAGCGCGGCCGGGCTTGTCGGCTTCGTGCGCGACCTGCGCGCGCGCGAGGTGGAGAAGATCACCTTCTCGCGCGGCGTCACGCGCGAGGAGGTGCGCGCGTTCGTCGCGGCGCTCGGCGACCACACCTCGCGCGAGCCGCTCGCGAGCCGGCTCGAGCGGAGCGCCCTGCGCGGAATCACCGTCGGCCGGATCGTGGTGTCGGAAGACGAGGGCGGCTCGGTCGGCCTCGTCGCGGCGAAGAAGCTCTATGGCACGGCGGTCGACACGGCCGAGTCCCTCTGGGACGCCGCGAAGGCCGGGGACCAGCCGGATCCCGCGGCCGCGCGCACGATTATCGACAGCCTGGCGCGCCTGGTCTCGCAGGACCGCACGTCGCTGATGGCGCTCACCGCGCTCAAGAAGTACGACAACTACACGTTTACGCACATGGTGAACGTCGCCGTGCTGGCGATGGCGCTGGCGCGATCGCTCAACGTGCAGGGGCCGCTGCTGCGCGAATTCGGGTTCGCGGCGCTGATGCACGACATCGGCAAGGTGAACACCCCGGTTGACGTCCTCAACAAGCCCGACAAGCTGTCCAGGGACGAATTCGAGGTGATGAAGCGGCACGTGATCGACGGCGCGCATATACTCCGGCGCACGCCCGAAATGCCGGCACTTGCGCCCATCGTCGCCTTCGAGCATCACCTGAAGCAGGACCTTTCCGGCTACCCGGAGAACATCGGGTCGCGGCGGCTCAACCTGTGCACGATGGTGGTCAGCATCGCGGACGTGTACGATGCGCTGCGCAGCAACCGCATCTACCGGCAGGGGCTCCCCACCGCGCGCGTCAAGGCCATCATGGCGCAACAGGACAGCACCGCGTTCAACCGCGCGCTGCTGCGGCGGTTCATCAACCTGATGGGCCTCTACCCGGTCGGCACGCTGGTGCGCCTCGGCACCGAGGAACTCGGCGTCGTCACGCACGAGCACCCGCACGATCCCTTCCGGCCTCAGGTGAAGATCATCCGCGATGCGCGGGGGGAACCCCTCGAATCTCCCGTCCTCGTCAACACGTGGGAACGGGACCTGCAGGGTGACTACGCCCGCGGCGTGGTGGAAGCGGTGGATCCGGAGACCGCGAACATCGACCCGCTGTCCCACCTGAACACGGAGGGTGCGAATTGACGGACGCGCGCGAGCCGCTGTCGCCGGAAATGACGCAGGCGCTCACGGAGTTCGCGCGCGCCTGCAAGGCGGCGGCGCGCGCGGTGTCGCTGTACCCCGCGGCGCATCCCGCAATCGGCGCGACCCTCGGGAAGCTGGTGGAGGCCACCTCGCGCGCCACCGCGGCCGGGCCGTTTGCGATGCAGCTCAGGCCGGACAGCATCCTCGTCGGCGGCGCACCCGCGGCGAGGCCGGACGCGGCGATCGCGGAGCTCGCGCAGCTCCTCCACCAGCAGACGATCGCCAGCATCGTGCTGCACGGCGGCGCCGACGAGCAGACGTGGCGATCCTTCCTGCTGCTGCTCGCGCGCACGCCCGAGGAAAACCGGGCCGATGGAGGGATCGCGCACCTCTGGAGCCGCAGCGGCGGATCGAGCATCGAGATCCACGAGGTCGATTACGCCGAGGTCCTGCGCGAGCGCTCCGGGACCGCGGCGCTCATCGACGACGTCGTGGCGGCGTGCCTGAAAGGGTCCCCTCGCCTCGAGGTCACCGACGAAGCCCTGCGCGCGCTCCTCGGCGTCGTCGGCGATCCGGCCAGGCTCCGCGAGCTTGTCGCAAAGCTGGAGGAGGCAGCCGAGAGCGAGGGGCACGGGGCGCACGCGACGGCGTTCCTGAAGCTGCTGAAAGGGCTCGCCGAGTACGTCGCGAAACACCAGCCCGACCAGCTCGAGGGCGTCCTGAAGACGATGGCCGACGCGGCCGGGCGGCTCAGCGCGGACGCCATGGTGAGCCTGCTCGCGCAGCGCATGACGCAGGAGGCGCAGGCGGGCCCGCTCGACGTGGTCGGGGCGGTCGTCGACCGGATGAGCGATCCGGCAATCGCGGGATTCGTCGCCGGCTCGGTCATCGAGGAGCACGGCGCGAGCGAGCGCCTCGCGCAGGCGTTCGAGACGCTCGTCCCGGACGTGGACCGCAAGCGTCAGCTGCTCGCCCTGGCCGAGGAGCAAGTCGCGCAGTCTCCCATCGGCCGGGAGGAAACCTTCGAGGAGCTGTGGGATCGCGTCGAGAAGATGCTGACGACCTACAGCGACGAGTCGTTCGTGTCCGAAGATTACGGGCGCGAGCTGTCCGGGTCGCGGTCGCGTGCCGTGGACGTCGAGAAGGCGAGCGACGACCCGCCGGAGCGCATCGCCGCGTGGATGGGCAGCGTCAGCGATGCGGCGATGCGCGATCTCGACCTGCAGCTGCTGGAGGACCTGCTGGCGGTCGAGCAGGACCCCGCGCGCTGGCGCGACCTGGCGGACACGGTTGTGAGCCACATCGACGACCTGGCGCGCCTCGGCCAGCTGGAGGTGGCTCGCCGCCTGGCCGAACTGGTGGCCGTTGAGGGAAGCCGGGAGGGGTCGCCGCGCGCGGCACAGGCCGGCCCCACGCTCGACCGGCTCGCGAGAGGCGCGCTGCTCCGGCACGCGGTCAAGATGCTCCGGACCGCCACCGACGACGAGTTCGAGTATTTCAAGCGGCTGTCCGGCATGGTCGGGCCCGCCGTCATCCCGCCGCTGGCCGAAGCGCTGGCGGGCGAGGCGGACCCGAAGGCGCGCCGCCGGGTGCGCGAAGTGCTCGTGATGTTCGGAAAGCGCGGGCGCGAGGCGGTCCAGCAGCTGTTGAACGCCTCGAACTGGGAAGTGCGGCGCACGGCGGCGTACCTCCTGAGCGAGTTCGGCGGCAGCGAGAACCTCAACACGCTCGAGCCGTTGCTCACCGATCGCGAGCCGCGGGTGCAGCGCGAGGCGCTCCGGACGGTGCTGCTTGGCGGAAACGAGCTGGCCTACGCGGCCGTGCTCAAGGCGCTCTCCGCCGACGGCCCCGCGCGCGCCAGCCTGGCCGGGGAACTCACGACGCTGAACGACGAGCGCGCGGCGCCGTTGCTCACGTACCTGCTGCCGAAGATCGATCGGCATGCGTTGCGGCCCCTGTTCCTCGCGGCCATCGAGGCCCTGGGCAGCTTCGGCGGCACCGAGGCGGTCGAGGCGCTCAAGTACGCGCTCTACCAGGGCGATCTCTGGTCGCCGTGGCAGACCCGGGAACACCGTCGGGCGGCTGTTGAAGCGTTGGGGCGCATCGGCGGCGAAACGGCGCTGCAGGCGCTGCGCGAGGCGGCGGCATCCGGCCCGCGCGGCGCGCGGCGCGCGGCACGAATGGAACTGGGAAGGCAGGGCAAGTAGGTGGCAGACATCGACCGCGTCGCGCTCTACGACGACGTGCTTCGCAAGCTCGCGTCCGGCATTCGCGGCTCGCAGCTGTACGCGCCCGGCCACCCGCTCACCGCGCGCAACCTCGAAGCGCTGCTCGCGCTCATCCGGCAGCTCCACGGGCTTCACCCGTCGCTCACGGCCGGCATCGTCGGCGGGCAGCTCGTCGTCGCCGACACGCCGATGGCGAAAGCCAGCGCGCAAATGGGCGACCTGATCAAGAAGCTGCAGTCACAGGGGATCGAGCGCGTGTCGTTCGAGCGCGGCATCGGCGGCGAGGAGCTGGAGGCGTTCATGCGCCTGGTCGCGACCTCGGCAAACGCCGATCAGTTCGCGTCGTTGCCGCACATCCGCGTGGGGCGCATCACGAGCCAGGAGGAATCGACCGAGGGCATCCAGAGCGACATGGCCGCGATCCGGCGGCTGTATGCCAACGCGGTCACCAGCGCGCAGTCGGTGTGGGACAGCGCGCAGAGCGAGGGCAAGCCGGACGTGGCGCTGGCGCTCCAGACCGTCGAAGGGCTTTCGGAGGCGGTGACGCAGAACCGGACCGCCCTGATCGCGCTGACGGCGATGAAGACGTACGACAACTACACGTTCACGCACATGGTGAACGTGTCGATCCTCACGATGGGTCAGGCGCGCGCCCTCGGGATCGAGGGCCGGCTGCTGCGGGAATTCGGCCTCTCGGCGCTGATGCACGACATCGGCAAGGTGCGGACGCCGAAAGAGGTGCTCAACAAGCCCGAGAAGCTCACCGACGGCGAGTTCGAGATCATGAAGCGGCACCCGGTGGAGGGCGCGGAAATCCTGCGGCGCACGCCGGAGATGCCGATCCTGGCGCCGATCGTCGCCTTCGAGCACCATCTTCGCGTGGACGGCACGGGGTATCCGGGCGGCGTGCGGCGGAGCGCGCTCAACGTCGGCACGCAGCTGTGCAGCATCGCGGACGTCTACGACGCCATGCGATCGCAGCGCGCGTACCAGGAGGCGTTTCCCTCGGACCGCATCCTGGCCGTCCTGAAGAAGGATGATGGCGCGCATTTCGACCAGCACCTCGTGCGCCGCTTCGCGCAGCTGATGGGCATCTTCCCGCCCGGCAACCTGGTCCGCCTGAGCACGGGGGAGCTGGCGGTCGTCGTCAAGATCCACGCACCCGATCCGTACCGCCCGCGGGTGCGCGTCATCGCGGATGCCGGCGGCGAGCGGCTCGACGTCCCGCTCGACCGCAACCTGTGGGACGCGGTCGACGCTCACGGTCAGCCTATGACAGTCAGCGCGCCGCTCGACCCGGCGCACTTCGGCATCGATCCCCTGACGTTCATGTAGGATTGGTCACCATGCACACGCACTCCCGCCTGCTCCGTCACGCCGTTGTCGCCGGCTGCCTGCTCGTGCTCGCGTCCTCCGCCGCCCCGGCGCAACCGGCGAAGGCGCCGACGCCGGAACAGTTCTTCGGCTTCAAGATGGGCGCGGAAAAGAAGCTCGCGCCGTGGAACCGCATCGTCGAGTACTTCCAGATCGTCGACCGGGCGTCGGACCGCGTCGTCGTGCAGGAACTCGGCAAGACGACGATGGGCAAGCCCTACATCATGGCGATCGTGTCGTCGCCCGATGCCATCGCGAGCCTGGGGGCCTACCAGGAGGCGCAGAAGAAGCTCGCCGATCCGCGAAAGACGAGCGAGGCGGACGCCGCGCGCATCGCCCGCGAGGGCAAGGCGGTGCTGCTCATCGGCACCAACGTGCACGCGACCGAGATCGGCAACAGCCAGATGGTCAACGATCTTTTGTACAAACTCGCCACCGAGCAGTCGCCTTGGGTGGACCACGTGCTGAAGAACGTCATCCTGCTGCTCATCCCCTCGCAGAACCCGGACGGGCAGCAGATGGTGGCGGACTGGTACATGAAGAACGTCGGCACGCCGCACGAGGACGCGCCGCTGCCGGAGCTGTACCACAAGTACATCGGCCACGATAACAACCGCGACAACTACATGCTCACGCAGGTCGAGACGCAGCACCTGACGCGCGTGACGTACAAGGACTGGCTGCCCGAGGTGTATCTCGACAAGCACCAGATGGGCTCGAACCGCGCGCGGATCTTCGTGCCGCCCTTCAAGAACCCGCCCAATCCGAACATCGATCCGCTCGTGTGGGCGGAGACCAACCTGCTCGGGCAGTCGATGGCGACCAAGCTGGCGGAGGCGGGAAAGACCGGCGTCGTCTGGGGCGAGCAGTACACGGGGTTCTGGCAGGGCGCGAAC
Organism: Acidobacteriota bacterium; assembly: GCA_016184105.1. NCBI lineage: Bacteria > Pseudomonadati > Acidobacteriota > Acidobacteriota bacterium. The sequence goes on along the minus strand of JACPDI010000046.1, from coordinate 19,619 downwards.
AGCACGAACCCGTGGTGGCACAACATGATTGCGCTGCTCACCGAGGTGGCAAGCTCGCGCCTCGGCACGACGCTCGTGCAGGAGAAGGCGGACCCGAGCCGCCCGCCCCGGCCGGCCGAAGCCCCCGGCCGCGAAGGCGGATTCGCGGACCGGGATCCGAGCGCGCCGGTGCCCGCTCCAACCGATGTCCAGTACCGGATGAACTACACCCAGCCTTGGCTGGGCGGTTCGTGGAGCCTGGCCGATGTCGTGGACTACCAGTTCACGTCGGCGCTCGGACTGCTCGAAGGAGTCGCGAACAACAGAGAAACCCTGAAGCGCAACTTCTACCTGATGAACCGGCGCGCCATCGATCTCTACGCCAAGGGCTCGCCGTACGCGTACGTGATCCCCGCTGACCAGCGCGACCCCGGCGCCGTCGTCAAGCTGGTGCAGCTGATCCAGGCGGAAGCCGGGGAGGTCCGGCGTGCGGAGGCGCCGTTCACCGCCGACGGGCGCACGTATCCCGCGGGCACGTACGTCGCGCTGCTCTCGCAGCCGTTCGGCCGCTGGATCAAGGACCTGCTCGAACCGCAGAAGTATCCCGACATCCGCTGGCCTTTCGCGAGCGCGCCCATCGACCGCCCGTATGACGTGAGCGCCTGGTCGCTCGGGATGCTCATGGGGGTGGACACGATCAAGGTGGACGCGCCGTTCGACGCCAGGCTCGCGTTGCTTCCCGATGGCTTCGACGCCAGGCTGGGGCGCGTGAGCGGGAACGGCGGAACGTTCGTGCTGGACCATGCGGCTGATGCCGCGGTCACCGCGAGCAACCGGCTGCTGAAGGCCGGAGCGGACGTCGCGTGGGCGCACGAGCCCATCGTGGTGAATGGCCGGAGCTTCGGCCCCGGCGCAATCATCGTCCGCGGCGCGTCGCGCGAGCAGGTCGCCAGGGTGTCCAGCGAGCTTGGGCTGGCCGTCGAGGCCACCGCCTCCGTCTCCGCGCGCACCCTGCCGGTGCGTGCGCCGCGCATCGCGCTGTTCGAGCCCTGGGGAGGCAACATGGACGCGGGGTGGACGCGCTGGCTGCTCGAGCAGCACGACTTCTCCTACACGCAGGCGCGCGCCGCCGACCTGCGGCGGCCGAACCTGCACTCGCGCTTTGACGTCGTCGTGTTTCCCGAGATGAGCGTCGCGCAGATCATGCGCGGCATCACCGCGCGCAGCGCCTACCCGGAGCACAAGGGGGGGCTCGGCGAGGACGGCGTCCGCAACCTGCGCGAGTTCGTCAACGCCGGCGGCACGATCGTGACGCTCGGCAACTCGGCGCAGTTCGCCATCGAGCACCTCGGCGTGCCCGCGGAAAACGTGCTGCGCGGGCTCGACCAGGACACGTTTTTCTGCCCGGGATCGATCCTGAAGATCGCGGTGGACAACCGGCACCCGCTCGGCTTCGGCATGCCGGAGTCGGCCGATGCGATGTTCATCAGCAACGGCGGCTATCGCGTGCTGCCGGCCTTTACCGCGACCCAGGCGTCGGTCGTGGCGCGGTACCCGCAGGAGCCGCTGCTGCGCAGCGGATGGATCATCGGCGACGAGAAGCTGCGAGGCAGCGCCGCGTCGATTGACTTCACGACCGGGCGCGGCCGCATCATCATGCACACCTTCCGGGTGCAGAACCGCGCGCAGACCTGGGGCACGTTCAAGCTGTTCTTCAACTCGCTGTACCTCGCGACGAGCACGGCCCAACCCGCGGCCCGCACGACCCCTTCGCCTAATTAGTCCATGCGCACACACGTCGCGGCGCTCCTCGTTCTCGCGCTGGCCGGGGCTTCTGCCGGCGCGCAGCCCTCTTCCCCGGCGGCGCCGCAGGCGCCCGCGGATCTCATCCTCCACAATGCGCGCATCTACACCGTCGATGCGGCCCGGCCCCGCGCCGAGGGCATCGCGATTCGCGGTGACCGGATCCTGCGCGTCGGCAGCAGCGCCGACGCGCTTGCGCTGCGCGGGCCCGCCACCCGCATCTTCGACCTGCGGGGCGCCACCATCGTGCCGGGCCTGCAGGACGCGCACGGCCATTTCACGGGGCTCGGGCAAAGCCTGCAGCGTCTCGACTTTCGCGGCACGACCAGCTACGACCAGATCGTGGAAATGGTGCGCGAGGCCGCCGCGCAGTCACGGCCGGGCGAGTGGATTCTCGGCCGCGCCTGGGACCAGAACGACTGGACGGACAAGGCGTTCCCGACCGCCGGCAAGCTCGACGCCGCGGCGCCCGCCAACCCCGTGTACCTGACGCGGGTGGATGGGCACGCGGGGCTCGCGAACCGCCGCGCGCTGGCCCTCGGCGGCGTGACACGGGGCACCCCCGACCCGCCAGGCGGCGAGATCATCCGCGACAAGGAGGGCAATCCGACCGGCGTCCTCATCGACACGGCGCAGCGGCTGGTCGCGCAGAAGATCCCCGCCCCGTCGCGCGAGCAGACGATCGATGCGATCCTCCGCGCCGACAGGGAGTGCCGGCGCCTCGGCCTCACGATGGTGCACGACGCGGGGGTCTCCGGCGACCTGGTCGAGGCGTATGAACAGCTCGTCGATGACGGCCGCCTTCAGACGCGGCTGTACGTGATGCTCCGCGATCGGCTCGAGCGGCTGCGCCCGTATTTCAACCGCGGCCCGATCGTCAACTATGGAAAGGGCCACCTCACGGTACGCGCCATCAAGATTTCGGCTGATGGCGCGCTGGGATCGTACGGGGCGGCGCTGCTCGAGCCGTACAGCGATCGCCCCGAGACGCGCGGCCTGCTGACCACGCCGCCCGAAGAGGTCTACCAGCAGACGCTGGAAGCCTCGAAGGCCGGCTTCCAGACGTGCATCCATGCGATCGGCGACCGCGCGAACCGCGAGGTGCTCGACGTCTTCGAGCGCGTGCAGTCGGAGGTCCCGGGCGCGCGCGCGCTGCGGATGCGCGACGAGCACGCGCAAATCCTCGACGCCCAGGACATTCCACGATTCGCGAAGCTGAACGTGATCGCCTCGATGCAGTCCACGCACGCCACGTCCGACATGCCCTGGGTGCCGACACGCATCGGGCCCGAGCGCACCGCGGAAGGGGCGTACGTGTGGCGGAAGCTGATGAGGTCTGGCGCCGTCCTGGCCAACGGCTCGGACTTTCCCGTCGAAGAACCCAATCCCATGCTCGGCCTGTATGCCGCCATCACGCGGCAGGATCCCCGGGGACACCCGGCCGGCGGCTGGATGCCCGGGCAGCGCCTGTCGCGTGAAGAAGCGCTCAAGTCGTTCACGATCGATGCCGCCTACGCGGCGCACATGGAGAAGGACCTGGGATCGCTCGAGGCCGGCAAGATCGCGGATCTCGTCGTGCTGTCGCGCGATGTGATGGCCGTGCCCGAACGCGAGATCCTGACCACCACGGTGCTCAAGACGATCATCGGCGGCCGCATCGTCTACGACGCGGGCGCGACGCCGGCGGGCGGCGCGGGCGCGCCGGAGTAGATGCTGCCGGGCACCGAAACCCTGCGCGCCCTGGTCGCGGCGTTTGTCGCGCTGGGCGGCGCGCTCGCCTGGCTTGCGGCGCGCGCCGGGGCCGTCCCCGGCGGCACCCCGGAACGGCTGATCGCGGAATTCCGCGTCGTGCGCCTCGCATCGCTCCTGCTCGCGGTCACCGCGGGAACTTCCATGGGGCTGGCGGCCGCCTACGAGGGCGTTCCGTCGGGCGCGCTCGACGTGACGTTTGCCGCCGGGTTCGTGGCACTGGCCGCGGTCGCCCTCACCAGGGATCCGCGCCAGGCGTTGATGCTGCTCGCAGGTGGCTTCGCCGCACACGCGCTCATCGCCATCGCGCACCGCCCCGGATGGCTCAGTCCTGACGTCGGCCCCCGCTGGTTCTTCATCGCGTCCGCCGTCTACGATGTGCTCGTCGGCGCGATATGCTATTTCCCGCTTCTCCGACGATGACCCGAAGAGGATTCGCTGTCGTCGTGGCTGCCGCTGCGTGCGTGACGGCGGGTGTGACGCACCCGCCGGCGGCCGCCGGCACCCAGGCGTCCCCGCGCCCGCGCCTCGTGGTGCTGCTCGTCGTGGACCAATTGCGCGCTGACTATCTCGAGCGCTACAGCGCGCGCTGGAACGGCGGGCTGAAGCGCCTGATGCAGGAAGGCGCGTGGTACACCAACGGCGCGTATCCGTACGCCAGCACGGTCACCTGTCCCGGCCACGCCACGATCTCGACCGGACGCTTCCCTCGGAGCCACGGCATCGTGATGAACTCGTGGTTCGAGCGCGAGCGCGGCCGAGTCGTCGAGTGCACGGCGGACGATCGCGTGCAGACGGTGACCTCCGGCGGCTCCATCGCCGGAGGGGACAGCGCCGCAAAGCTCCAGGGAAGCACGTTTGCCGGGCGTGTGAAGGCGTCCGGCGGTCGCGTGGTCACGATCTCCCTCAAGGGGCGTTCCGCCATCATGCCGGCGGGCCGGCAGTCTGACGCGACGGTCTGGTTCGGCGCCGGCGGAACGTTCGTCACGTCGACCGCCTTCGCACAGGAGCTTCCACCGTTCGCACGGGACACGCTGGCGGCGTTTCCCCTCGCATCAGAGCGCAGCTCCGGGCCGTGGACGAAACTGCTGCCCGAGGACGCGTATTCCGGCCCGGACGACGGCGTGGGCGAGAAGCCGCCGGCCGGATGGACCGCTTTGTTCCCGCATCCGATCGACATTCCGCAGTTCTTCGCGGCGTGGCAGGCCAGCCCGCTCTCCGATGCCTACCTGCAGCGGCTCGCCGCCGCCGCCATCGACGGATACAAGCTTGGACAAGGGCCGGCAACCGATTTCCTGAGCGTCAGCTTCTCGGCGCTCGATATCGTCGGCCACGCGTTCGGTCCCGACAGCCACGAAATCCAGGACATGCTCGCCCGCCTCGATCAGACGATCGGCGCCCTGCTGGCGCGGCTCGACGAGCGCGTGGGGCGCGGACACTACGTGCTCGCACTGACGGCCGACCACGGCGTCGCGCCCATTCCGGAACGGATGAAGGGCGAGGGGCACGACGCCGGGCGGATCGACACGCGGGGCGTGGCGCGCGCGGTCGACGCGGCGCTGCAGCCGCTGCTCGGGCCGGGCCAGTACGTCGCCGCCGTGCTTTACACCGATCTGTATTTCGCGCCGGGCGCCTGGGACCGGATTGTCGAGCGGCCCAGGGCCCTCGAGGCGGTGAAGCAGGCCATCCTGGCCTCTGGCGGCGTGCAGCGCGTCTTCGAGGCATCGGAGCTTCACCGCGTCCGCGCTGACGATCCGTTCCAGCGCGCGGCGGCGCTCGGATACTTCAAGGGACGCAGCGGCGATCTGATCCTCGTGCCGAAACGTCTCTGGATTGCGTCTGCCGCCGCGACGACGCACGGCACGCCGCACGATTACGATCAGCGCGTGCCGATCATCTTCTTCGGGGGATCGGTACGCGCGGCGCGGCTCGCCGAGCCCGCCACCCCCGCGGACATCGCACCCACGCTCGGGCGGCTCGCGCAGATCAGGTTTGACACGCCTGACGGCCGCGTCCTGCCGGTTCAGCCCTAGGAGGTTCGATGTCCAGGCACCTGCTCATCGCCCTCGCGGCGTGCGGAGCGCTCGCGGCAACCGCCCACGCGCAACAACACCCGGGGATGCGGCGCGTGGCGCCGGCAAGCGTGCCCGAGCTGCGCCAATGGGATCAGCACGTGGACGCGATGCAGCGCGGCGGCGAACTGCGCGTGGAACGGATGATCGCGGACGTTGATGTCCCCGGACGGACGCACGAACGCGCGCTGCAGTATTACAAGGGCGTGCGCGTGTACGGCGCGGACGTGACACGCCAGCTCGCGGCGGGCCAGACCCTCTCGGTCTTCGGCACGCTCTACGACGGGATCGACCTGGATGTCACGCCGGCGATCACGGCGGAAGACGCGGCGGCGGTGCTCGAGAAGTTGACAGGACAGGCGCTCGGCGCCTCGAAGATGCCGGTGCTGGCGATCCTGCCGCTCGACGCCGGCGGCTACGCGCTGGCGTGGCGCGCGCGCGTGATGACAAACGACGCGCTGATGGTGTACTTCGTTGACGCGAAGAGCGGCGCCGTTCTGAAACAGGTGAGCGACCTGAAGACCCAGTCGGCCGTCGGCAAAGGCACGGGCGTGCTCGGCGACACGAAGAAGATCAGCGCGTCAGCGAACCTGGGCCAGTACTACACGATCGATGCCCTCAGGCCGCCGGAAATCATCAGCTTCAACATGAGGGGAAACATCGCGCGCACGCTGGCCTTCCTCAACGGCCAGGCGACTCTCGATCTTTCCGACGTGGCGGTGGATTCCGACAACGACTGGACGGACGGCGCGACGGTCGACGCCCACGCGTACTCAGGGTTCACGTACGATTATTTTTTCAAACGCCACAACCGCGCGGGGCTCGACGGGCGCAACATCCGGTTGCTCAGTATCGTGCACCCGGTGAATCGCCAGGACCTCCTGACGCAGCCAAACGACATCATCGGGCTCTTTTACCTGAACGCGTTCTACGCCGGCGACGGCGTCATGGTGTACGGCGAGGGGCTGCCCCCGGGATACGTCCTGCTGCCGTTCCGGCAGACGGTGGACTTTTTCGCCGCCGGGCTCGACGTGATCGCTCATGAGCTGACGCACGGTGTGACCGACTACACGTCGAATCTGGTGTACGAGAACGAGTCCGGAGCGCTCAACGAGGCCTTCTCGGACGTGATGGCCGTGGGCGTCGAATTCATGTTCCAGACCCCGGGCAGCGGGCCGCGCACGGCGGATTACAGCATCGGCGAGGACGTCGTCCGGCCCGGCGGCGTCCGTAACCTGGCCAATCCGTCGATATTCAACGACCCCGATCACTACTCGCGGCGATTCACCGGCGCGGACGACAACGGAGGCGTGCACCTGAACGCCACGATTCCCGGCCACGCCTTTTTCCTCGCGATCGAGGGTGGGACAAACCGGACCTCCGGGCAGGCCGTGACCGGTGTCGGGGCGGCCAATCGTGGGCAGATTGAAAAGATTTTCTACCGGGCGTTCACGGCGCTGATGCCCGCGAGCGCCAACTTTGCGACGGCGCGCGCCGTGACGCTCCAGGCCGCCAGGGACCTGTACGGCGCCGGCAGCGCGGCTGAGCGGGCGGTCGCCGAAGCGTGGTCCGCCGTGGGAGTGAACTGAGGCCATCGTGCGACGCATGCTCGCGTTCACGCTGCTCGCGCTGGCCGGCCTGCCCCACCAGGGGCTCGCACAGGCGTGGCCTGGACGCGTCACCATCAGCCTCAACGGCGCGTTCCAGGCGACATCCTCCACGTTCGAGGATGACCTCACCTTCCTGCACCCGAACTCCGGCAACATCCCCGGCGAGGAGGCGGCAGTCGAAACGCGCTACGAGGTTCCCACCGGCGCGCTCTTTGACGGCGGCGCGGTGGTACGGCTGGCCGGGAACTTCGGGCTCGGTGTATCCGTCTCGATGGCGAATGGCACGAACGATGTCGAAATCGTCGCCCGGATCCCGCACCCGCTGCTCATCGGCGCGCATCGACAGGTGGAAGGGGCCGTTCCCGCACGGCACGTCGAGCGCGGCATCCACGTGCAGGCCGTATATCGCGTGGCGGCCACCGAACGCCTGTACTTCGCGTTCTCCGGCGGGCCGAGCCATTTCAACGTCGAGCAGAAGGTCGTCAGCGCCGTCACGGCCAGCGAATCCTATCCGTTCGACACGGCAACCTTCGCCAGCGCAAATCTCCAGGTGCTGCAGGGCACCGGATGGGGAGTCAACACCGGGGTGGACGCCGGGTGGATGTTCACCCGCAGGTTCGGCGTCGGCGGGTTGCTGCGCTATTCGAAGGGAACGGTCAGCCTCGCCCCCACGGGCCGCGAGGTCAGAGAGATCGACGCGGGCGGGTTGCATGCGGGTATCGGCGCCAGGATCGCGTTCTGAGTTCAGGGCGCGCGTGCTCTCGGCGGTGCGGCGCATCCCCGTGGGCCGCGTCGCCACCTATGGCGACGTGGCGCGGCTCGCGGGGCGCCCCCGCGCCTGGCGCGCCGTGGGAACGATCATGCGCACGTGCACCGACCCGGGCGTTCCGTGCCACCGCGTGATTGCGTCCGGCGGCCGGCTCGGCGGCTACGGTGGCAGTGAGGGGTTGAAGCGCGCCCTGCTGCAGGCGGAGGGGGTCGTCGTCGCCAACGGGCGGATCCGCGGCTTTCGGGACATTCGATACGCCCGGGCAACTCGAGTTCCCCATGGCCCCGTCTAACTTGACGAAGCGCGTGGACGGCCTGGCCGAGGTGCATCCGATCGTGTCCGCCCGCGCCGCGGATGCCGCGCTCGTCGAGCGCTGCCGGCGCGGCGAGCTGGGGGCGTTCGAAGAGCTGTACGGGCAGCACGCGGCACGGCTGTTCAACCTCGCCGTCCGCATGCTGGGCAGCACCGCCGACGCGGAAGACGCCGTTCAGGACACGTTCCTCGCGGCGCATAGGCGCCTGGATTCGTTTCGTGGTGAGGCGGCGCTGGGCACGTGGCTCTACAAGCTGGCCGTCAACCAGTGCCTGGACCGGCTGCGGAGCCGCGCGGCGCGCGAGGGGCAGGCCACCGATTCGCTCGACGAGCCGGTTGGCGCCCCGCAGCCCCGGGCGCGCCGTGACAGCGTCGTCGAGCGCATGGACTTGAGGAGCGCGATCGCGCGCCTGCCCCAGGGCGGGCGCACGGTGTTCGTGCTCCACGACGTGGAAGGCCTCGAGCACCGCGAGATCGCGAAGCTGCTCGGGATCTCGGAAGGGACGTCGAAGTCGCAGCTGCACAAGGCGAGGCTGAGGCTGAGGGAAAGCTTGAGAGGGGACCGGTGACCTGCGACGATTTCGCCGAATCGATCAGCGCGCTGGTTGACGGGTCGCTCGACCCGGCGCACCGGCCGCGCGTCGAGGCGCACATCGAGGCCTGCGACGACTGTCGCGCGCTGCTCGACGACTTGCGGGCGCTCGGCCGCGAGGCGTCCGTGCTGCCGCGTTCGCCGCTGCCCGACTCGCTCTGGCCGCGCGTCGCCGCACGCCTGCGCGAGCAGGGCGTGCGCGATGACCGCGCGCCGTCGCGCGCCGCGCTCTGGCAGTGGGGCGCGATTGCCGCGATGCTCGTCGCGGCGGTGGGGCTCTCGTTGATGCTGACCTGGACGCGTCGCCCCGCGCTGCCGACCGCACCGTCCGGGGCAGCCACGCAGGAAGCCGGGCACGCGGAGACCGGCGCCCGTCCGGCCGCGGCCGGCAACGCAGGGGGCGGCGCCTCCGTCGAAGGCGTAGAGGCGGAGCTCAGGATGGCCGAGGAACACTACGAGCGGGCGATCAGCGGTCTCGAGCAGGTCGCGGCGAGCGATCAAAGCTCGCTCGACCCGCAGGTCGCGGCGACCGTGAAGCGCAACCTGGAAGTCATCGACCGGGCAATCGCCGAAAGCCGAACGGCGCTCAGCACCGAGCCGCAGAACCAGCCGGCGCGTGAAAGCCTCTTCGAGGCGCTGCGCCGCAAGATCGGGCTCCTGCAGGACACCATCGCGTTGATGAACGAGATGCGGAAAGGCAACCAGGCCGGCGCCGCACGGATCGTCGAAGGCAACAAGTCATAATCATGCGCACATACACCATCGCCGTCATCGCGTCGCTCGCACTCGGCACCACCGTGGCGGCCGGCCAGGTGCCCGCGCCGCCGCCCGCCCCTCAGGCACTCCGGGCCCCCAGGATGCCACGTGTCGAGCAGCCGGGCCACGAGCGCGGCCGGGTCGAGGAGCACGATCGCAAGACGCTGACGGTGGCCGGCGCCGCCGAAATCGACCTGTCGAACATCGCCGGCGATGTCATCGTGATGCCGGGTGGCGGGCGCGACGCGATCATCGAATACACGCGCCGGGGGTTTGGCGACACGCCGGAAGAAGCCAGGCGGCAGCTCGAGACGATCGACGTGACGTTGACGGTGACCTCCGACGGCCGGGGGACGATCCGCAGCCGCTACACGGTGCCGCCGGGCTCCCGGGAACGCAACTTCCGCTCGTCGGTGGACTTCCGCGTCACCGCCCCCGCGCACACGCATGTCCGGGTGAAGTCGATCTCGGGGAACGTCTTCGCGTCGAAGATGAAAGGAGATCTCGCGCTCGAGTCGGTGAGCGGCAACATCCGCGTGGACACCAGCGGCAGCGTGTCGCTGGCCAAGACGGTGTCGGGCGACGTCGAGATTTCCGGCCTGACCGCCGGCGAGTCTCTGACGGCTTCGTCGATGAGCGGCACCGTGACCCTCCGCGCGATCAAGGCGCGTTACCTGGATCTCAACTCCATCAGCGGTGACATTGTCGTCAGGGATGTGGCGTGCCAGCGCGCCGAACTGCAGACGATCAGCGGCAGCGTGGAGTATGCCGGTGCCATCACGCGGGCGGGACGGTACGAGCTGAAGGCACATTCGGGCGACATCCGGCTGGCCGTGACCGGGGGCAGCGGCTTCGACGTGGAGGCGAACTCGTTCAGCGGCAGGATCCGCTCGGACCTGCCGATCAAGAACGAAGCGCTCGAGGAGGAGGACGCGATGGCCGGCGCCGGGCGCGCCCGTGTCAGGATCCCGCGGCGCGCAACGTTTCGCGGCACCTACAAGGACGGCGGCGCCATCATCGAGCTGACCACCTTCAGCGGCGATATCGTCATCACCAAGTAGGCCCCCGAGCACCCAAACCCGACAGGCGCCGGGGATCATCGTGGCGGCACTGCGTTTGCTACCTGTCGCCACATGCGATTGTTGACCTTCGGTGCCACCCTGCTCGGCCTGACTCTCCTGTCCACCCCCGTCAACGCGCAGGTGCCCGCCATGGGCATGTGGGCCGTCGGGGCCGACCTGGGCGCCTTCATCCCGCGCGACGAGATCTACGACAACACCCTCGATCTGCAGGGATTCGGCGAGTACTACCTCACCCCGCGCGTCGGCCTCCGGATCGGCGCCGGCCTGGCCAACCCTTCCGTCGGCCGGGGCGGCGACGATTCGGTACGAATGACGAGGGTGACCTTCGACGTTACATATAATTGGGAGCGTGGAACGACGCACCCGTTTGTCGGTGCCGGGCTCGGGGCCTTCTTCCTCCAGCCGCGAGACAACGACGAATCGGCGGGCGACTCGCAGAACGAAGCGGGGTTCAATCTGTTCGGGGGCTTGGAGTACTTCACGAGCCGCACGGTGAGCCTCAAGGGAGAGGCGCGCTACCAGATCGTCGGTTCAGATGTCCTGCCCGACCCGCACGGCCTCACGCTGAGCATCGGGCTGAAGAAATACTTCTAAGGAGGCAGACACATGAAGCGTGTGATTCTCGCGGCGATGCTGGCGGCGTCGGTCGCCGGCAGCGTGGCGGCACAGCAGCAGCCCGCGCCGCAGCCGCAAGCCGGAACGCCCGCACAGCCGGCCGCGACGAGCGGCCAAACCGAGCGCGCCACGCCGGCGGCGGCGCCCGAGGGAGCGATGACGCTGGGGACGGTGCGAATCACCCGCAAGGTGACCGCCGACGGAAAGCCGCTGGCGCCAGGACACTACCAGGTCCGCCTGACCGCGGAGGAAGCCAAACCAGTCGTCGCCGGCCAGGACGAAAAGCTCTCGCGCTGGGTCGAGTTCACGCAGCGCGGGCAGGTGAAAGGGCGCGAAGTCGTGTCCATCGTCCCCGGCGCCGAGATCGGCCAGGTCGCCGACGGCAGGCCGCCGCGCCCCGGCAGTTCGAAGGTTGAACTGCTCAAGGGGAACGACTACCTGCGCGTGTGGATCAACAGGGGGGGCACGCACTACCTGATCCACCTGCCGACGGGGGCTGTCGCGGGACTCTAGGATTCAAAGTGCCATGACGTCGAACTGTTCGTGATGCAGCTGGGCGTCAGGTCGTACGGTGACCTGGCGTCCCAGCGTCTGCTCGATATCCTTCAGCACGACCCCGCCGTTTTCCTTCAGCGTCTTGGCAATCTCCGGGTTCACGCGCAGCAGGACGTCGTGGCCGTCCAGCTCCGGCGCGATTTTCTGCAGCTCCGACAGGATCTCGTGACAGATTGTCGCGCTCGATTTGATCAACCCTGACCCCGAGCAGTACGGGCACGGCTCGGTGAGCTGGCGCTCGAGGCTCTGCTTCACGCGCTTGCGCGTGACGATGACGAGCCCGAAGTCGGAGACCTGCAGCGCCTTCGACGGGGATCGATCCTTGCGCAGCTCCTGCTCCACCGCCTGGAACACCTTCTGGCGGTTCTTCTTCTCCTCCATGTCGATCAGGTCGAGCACGATGATGCCCCCCAGGTCGCGCAGCCGGATCTGCCGGACGATTTCCTTCACGGCCTCGAGGTTCGTCTTGAGAATCGTATCCTCCAGCCGCCCCGTGCGCTTGCCGACGTACCGCCCCGTGTTGACGTCGATCGCGACCAGCGCCTCGGTCTGGTTGATCACGATGTAGCCGCCCGACTTGAGCCAGACCTTGCTGCGCAGCGCCTTGTCGATCTCCTGCTGCACGCCGTACTCGTCGAAGATCGGGAAGTCCTTCGCGTACAGCTTCACGCGGGGCAGCAGGGCCGGCATCATGCGTTCGACGAGCGCGACGACGCGCCGGTGCTCCTGCTCGTCGTCAATCCGGATGGTGGAGAACTCGTCGGTCAGCAGGTCGCGCAGCAGCTTCGTCACCAGGCTCTGCTCGCGCATCACGACGGCGGGGGCGCGCGTGGCGGACATCTTCTGCTGGATCTCGGTCCAGGCCTGGTGGAAGTACTCGAGGTCGCTCAGGATGTCGTCCTTCGGGCGCCCGGATGCGGCGGTGCGGATGATGACGCCGCCCGTGAACCCGTGCTGCTCGCGGAACTCGCGGACGATGCCGCGGAGCCGGCTGCGCTCCTCGCGGGATTCGATCTTGCGGGACACGCCGATGTGATCGACGGTCGGCATGAACACCAGGAACCGGCCGGGCATCGTGACGTGCGAGGTGATCCGCGCGCCCTTGGTGCCGAGCGGCTCCTTGACGACCTGGACGAGGATCTCCTGCCCTTCCTTCAGCAGGTCTTCGATCTTGGCGTCGGGCCGCTCGTCGTCGCGGCGGCCGCGGCCGCGGCGATCGCCACGGCCGTTGCCCCCGCGGGGCGTCTCGGCGCTCCCCTCGGCTCTTTCGGCGCCGTCCTCGTCGTCGGTGTCCAGCCCCTCGTCGTCGGTGTCCGGCGCGAGGACGTCAGAGACATACAGGAACGCGTCGCGCTCCAGGCCGACATCCACGAAGGCGGACTGCATCCCCGGAAGGACCTTGGAGACGCGCCCCTTGTAGACGTTGCCGGCCACGCCGCGCTGATGCTCGCGTTCGATGAAGATCTCGACCACGAGGTCGTCCTCGAGGATGGCCACCTGCGTTTCGTGGCCGGTCGAGGAGATGATCATCTCCTTGTTCATGCAGGGAACTCCGCAGGGCGCCCCGCAGGCGGACGGCGCCCGGCAGCAGGCCGGCCGGCACGATCGCGCACAACAGGATGTCCATGCTAATTGGTGAAGCGCCGCATCCGGACGTTGAGCACGAGCCCGAACGCAGCAAGGGTGGCAATGACGGCCGATCCGCCGTAGCTCAGAAGCGGCAGCGTCAGCCCTTTGACCGGCGCGAGGCCGGCCGACATCGTGATGTTGTAAATCACCTGGAACGAGAAGCCCGACACGATTCCCACGACGAGATACGCGCCGAGCCGGTCTTTGGCGAGCCGCGCCGCTTCGAGCGACCTGAGGATGATGAAGAGGTACAGCCCGAGCGCGACGAGGACGCCGATGAATCCCTGCTCCTCCGCGAGCACCGAGAAGATGAAATCGTTGTGGGCGACCGGCAGGAACTTGTATTGTCCCTGGGTGCCCTTCATGAATCCCTTGCCGGCCAGGCCGCCGGAGCCGACGGTGATCCGCGCCTGGATCTGCTGGTAGCCGGCGCCGCGCGCGTCGCGCTCGGGGCTGACGAATGTCTCCATGCGCTGGCGCTGGTAATCCTTGAGGCCGTACTTCCACGCCACGGGCGCCATCAGGGCGCCGACGATCGCGACGACGACGAGCAGCCGCAGCCGCATGCCCGCGATGTAGGCGATGCCGAGGAACACCGGCAGCAGCGTCACCGCGGTGCCCAGGTCAGGCTGCTTCGCCACGAGCACGAACGGCACCGAGACGAACGCGGCGCCGATGAGCAGGTCGCCGGGGGTGCGCGCGCCGCGGCGGTTCTCGCCGAAGTACATCGCCAGGACGAGCGCAACGACCATGCGCCCGAACTCCGAGGGCTGCAGGTTGAACGCCCGCAGGTTGATCCAGCGCTGCGACCCGCCGCGCGTCAGCCCGAAGAGCAGCACGTAGACGAGGAGCACGATCAGGCAGCCGTAGATCAGCAGCGAGTGCTCCGCGAGACGGCGGTAGTCGATCGACATGCAGACCGCCATGGCGGCGACGCCGAGCGCGAGCGCGTAGAGCTGCGTGTAGACCTCGCGCGACGCGACTTCCCTCACCGGGTCGTACGTCGTGCTGTAGATCATCGCGACCCCAAGCCCCGCGAGCAGCAGGATCGCGCCGAGCAGCAGCCAGTCGATGTGGAAGTAGAGGCGGCGTTCGAACATGTCAGGGCATCCCGACGGCGTTGGCCGCCACCTGCGCCGCGGGAGCCGGCCGTGGCGCGGGCCATTCCGGCAGCGGGCGCCCTTCCTTCCTGGCGAAGTACGTTTCCATCGCGTATTTCGCGATCGGCGCCGCGAGATAGCCGTGCTCGGAGTGCTCCGCGAATACGACCCCGGCGATCTCCGGGTTGTCGCGCGGCGCGAAGAACACGAACCAGCCGTGGTCGCGCAGGTCCTTGTCGGTCCGCCCGGCGGCGGCCTTCCCTCCCTGCAGCGAGATCACCTGCGCCGTGCCGGTCTTCCCCGCGACGTCGCGTCCCGGGATGCGGCCGCGGCCGCCGGTCCCGGCGGCGTTGATCACCATCCAGAGCCCGTCGTGAAGCGCCGCGACCGTCGACGGCTTCATCTGCGCGAGCGAACGCACGGAGGCGGGCGGAAGCGGCTTCCACCCCTGCCCTTCATCGACCGCCTTGAGGAGCTGCGGCTTGAAGAGCGTCCCGCCGTTTGCCACCGTCGCCATCATCAGCGCGAGCGAGATCGGCGTCACCGACACCTGGCCCTGCCCGATCGCGACCGAGATGGTTTCTCCCGGGTACCACTTCTCGTTGTAGCGCTTCCGTTTCCACTCGGTGGAGGGCATGAGGCCTTCGATCTCGTGGGGCAGATCGACCTCCGACTTGACCCCGAGCCCGAGCCGCGTGGCCCACTTGTGGATCTGATCGATGTTCAGCAGGCTGCCCAGCGTGTAGAAGTACACGTTGCAGGACTGCTCGATGGCGTGCCGCATGTCCACCGTGCCGTGGCCGCGCTTCAGGTGGCACTGGAAATACCGGCCGTAGAAGTACGCGCCCCCGGAGCAGTGCGTCTTGAACTCGGGCGTGACGATGCCCTCCTCGAGCGCCGCCACGGCCATCACGATCTTGAAGGTCGACCCCGGCGAGTAGCGCCCCTGGATGGCGCGGTTCTGAAGCGGGTGGAGCTTGTCGGTATTCAGCGCGTGCCACGTCGCGCGATCGATGCCCACCGCGAAGCGGTTGGGATCGTAGGCGGGCAGGCTCACCAGCGAGAGCACCTCCCCGTTGCGCGGGTCGAGGATCACCGCCGCGCCGTTGTACCCGCTCTTGCGGAAGCCTTCCTCCACCGCGCGCTGCACGTCATAGTCGACCGTGAGCTGGAGGCGGCGCCCCTCCACGGGCTCCTGCTCGCGCAGCGCCTCGATCTCGCGGCCGAGGCTGTTGACCACGACGTAGCGGCTGCCGTCCTTCCCCATCAGCAGCGCGTTGTAGGTCTGCTCGATGCCGGCCTGGCCGACGATGGCGCCGCTCTGCAGCCCTTCGTAGCCGGCGCGCCGCAACTGCGCGTCGGTCACCTCGCCGACGTACCCGAACAGGTGCGCGGCGATGTCATCGGACGGATACTGCCGCGTCGGCACCTGCTGGACGATGACGCCGGGCAGCTCGTACTTGCGCGCGGTGACCGCCGCCACCTGCGCCAGCGAGGCGTCCTCGACGATGCCGATGGGGCGATAGCTCGGCTCGCGCCGGCGGCGCCGGACGACCTCGCGGATCGAATCTTCGTCAATGCCCGTGGCCGCCGCGAGCGTGCGGATGGTGTCGTCGAGGTTCGCGGTCTGCTCGCGCACCAGCGCGATGGTGAACGAGTAGCGGTTCTCGACCAGGACCTTGCCGTGACGGTCGAACAGCACCCCGCGCGGCGCGCGCATCGGCAGCGTCCGGAGGTGGTTGTTCTCGGCCATCTCCGCGAACTTGCGGTGCTGCGCGACCTGGAAGATCCAGAACGCGACGGCCAGCATCGCAAACACCGCGGCGACGCTGTACTGCATCGCCGAGAGTCTCAGCGACACGCTGCGCCGGTCGTCGTAGTGCAGGGCCATCGTCGTAGTCTAAACTCGCCGCCGCCTGTACGCGCGGTTCATGCGCCGCCTCTGCAATAACCCGGGCAGCCCTTCAATCGTCTGGAAAATCAGCAGCCCAACCACGCCGTTGGCCGCCGCCTGCACGACCGTCCGGCCATACGGCACGGCGATCGAGCGCGCGTCGGGCAGCAGCGCGTGGACGCCGAGAAAGCACGCCGTGTGCACGAGGGTCGCGACGAAGAACATCACGAACCGCGGCAGCGCGGACGACACGATGAACTGCGATCCAATCGTCCCGGCCAGGAACCCGACAATGGACTTGGCCAGCCCGCCGATGCCGATGACGCCCCCCGACAGCGCGTCCTCCGCCAGCCCCGCGACGCTGCCGCCGAGCAGTCCGGCCACGGGGCCGAACGACAGCGCCACGAACACCACCGCGATCAGGACGACATCGATCGTCATCCGCCCGACGAAAAACCGCGCGACCGTCGTCTGCAGCGTGATCGCCGCGGCGAGGATCAGCAGAACGAGTGCGCCCCTCACCGGCGCGGCTCCGGGGAGCCGGCCGGGAGCCCCTCCGGCGCGGGCGACGCCATCACGACGAGGACCTCTTCGATGCTCGAGAAGTCCACGACGGGCCTGACGCTGATCCGGCGATACAGCCCGGCGCCGCGCTCCACCGATTCGACGCGGCCGACCGGGTAGCCCTTCGGATAGATCCCGTCCGTGCCGGCGGTCACGACCAGGTCGCCCACCTTCACGTCGGCGAGGTTGGAGACGTACTCCATCAGCAGCGGCGGGTCCTCGCCGCCCCCCACGACCACGCCCCCCGCGCGCGAGCGCTCGATCATGACGCCGGCGCCGGCATTGCGGCTGATGAGGAGCTGCACGCGCGCCGCGCGTGCCGCCGGCCGGTCGAGCACGCGTCCGACGACGCCCTGCGGCGAGATCACCGCGAAATTCGCGCGGACGCCGTCCGCCTCCCCCTTGTTGATCGTGACGGTATGAAGCCCCGGCGACGCGTCGCCGCCGATCACTTCCGCGGCCAGCGTGGGCAGCACCACGCGGCTGCGCAGATCGAGCAGCTGCTGCAGCCGCGCGGTGCGCTGTGCGAGCGCGTGCTCCTGCTGCAGCTTCACCTGCACCTCCGCGAGCTGGTCCCGCAGCGACTCGTTTTCCGCCCGGAGGCCCCGCAGCGCGACGTAGCGGCTCCAGATGTTCCGCACGCTGCCGATGAGGCCGCCGGTGCCGCGCTGGACCTCGGAGAACGCCGAAAAGATCGCCGTCTCGAGGAGTCGCCCGCCGGACTGCGACTGGACCTGCGCGGAGATGAGCAGGATGTGCCCGAGGGTCACGACGAGGAACAGATACCCGGTGCGCTGGCGGACGTCGAGCATCCCTGGCCTCTGGCCTCTGGTAGCCGGCCTCTAGTCAATCGAGATCTTCCGCAACAGGTTGAAGTCGGACAGCATCTTTCCGGCGCCGAGCACGACCGACGAGAGCGGGTCCTCCGCCATCGCCACCGGCAGCCCGGTCTCCTCGCGCAGACGCTTGTCCAGGTTCTTCAGGAGCGACCCGCCGCCGGTCAGCACGATGCCGCGATCGACGATATCGGCCGACAGCTCCGGCGGCGTCCGTTCGAGCGCCACGCGCACGGCGTCGACGATCACGTTGACGGTCTCCGCAAGCGCCTCGCGGATCTCCTCGTCGGTGATCGTGACCGTCTTCGGCACCCCTTCAATCAGGTGCCGCCCCTTGATCTCCATCGTCATGCGCTCCTCGAGGGGATACGCGGACCCGATCTCCATCTTGATCTGCTCGGCGGTGCGCTCGCCGATCAGCAGGTTGTACTTCTTCTTGATGTACTGGATGACGGCCTCGTCCATCTCGTTGCCGGCCACCCGCACCGACTTGCTGTAGACGATGCCGGCCAGCGAGATGACCGCGATGTCGGTGGTCCCCCCGCCGATGTCGACGATCATGTTGCCGGCCGGCTCGGTGATCGGCATGCCCGCCCCGATGGCGGCGGCCATGGGCTCCTCGACCAGGTGGACCTCGCTGGCCTTTGCCCGGTAGACGCTGTCCTTGACGGCCCGGCGCTCCACCTGCGTGATCTCGGACGGCACCCCCACGATCACCCGCGGCCGGACCCAGTCACGGTTGCCGCGCGCCTTCTTGATGAAGTGGCGCAGCATCGTCTCGGCCGCCTCGAAGTCGGCGATGACGCCGTCGCGCATCGGCTTGATCGCCGTGATGTTGCCCGGCGTCCGGCCGAGCATCTCCTTGGCGTCCCGGCCGACGGCCTCGATGGCGGAGTTGAGGGTGTTGATGGCGACGATCCCCTTCGGCACCCTGTCTCCCGGGCCGCGCGTGTGTTTCCTCGGCGGAACTGCCGCGACCCCCCGGCGATTACGCGCTTCGCAAGTCTCATACCGATCGCCCGCGCGGTCGAGCGAGTCGATTTTCCGGGCCGCAATGCGAGTCACGAGGCCGAGCCGGCGTAGCGGGCGGTCGGGCCGCATTACCATCCTGTAGCCCGCGATCCCATTCTTGGCGACCGGATCGCAACGCCGTCGTGTCCCGGCCGTGATAAGATCCGCCTTCTTTCGCTGGGGTTTTTTCTGACAGGAGCAGACGCCATGACCCTCACGCGCCGCCAGTT
The DNA here is from genome assembly GCA_016184105.1 of Acidobacteriota bacterium. Taxonomy (NCBI): domain Bacteria; kingdom Pseudomonadati; phylum Acidobacteriota; species Acidobacteriota bacterium. The sequence goes on along the minus strand of JACPDI010000046.1, from coordinate 461 downwards.
CGTGCTCACCTCGTCGCTGGCCTTCGCCGGAGGCGTGCTGCCCCGGGTTGCGATCTTCGGCCAGCAGCCGGCGCCGCCGCCGACGAAGACGAGTTTCGAGACGCTTCGCGACAGCGTCGGGATCTTCAACGGACGCGGCGGCACCATCGGGTGGTTCGTGTCGCCCGACGGCGTTGTCGTCATCGATAGTCAGTTTCCCGACACCGCCCAGGCCTGTCTCGACGGTCTGAAACAGCGCTCACCGCGGCAGATCGACGCGCTCATCAACACGCACCACCATGGCGATCACTCCGGCGGCAACGCGGTGTTCCGGCCGGCCGCGAAAAAGATCGTCGCGCATGCGAAAGTTCCCGGCCTCCAGAAGGCCCAGGCCGCTCAGGCGGGCAACGAGGCGGGTCAGGTCTACCCCGACACGACGTTCGAGGATGCCTGGAAGATGCAGCTCGGCACCGAAAGCCTGG
>JACPDI010000045.1 GCA_016184105.1 Acidobacteriota bacterium | reverse complement strand
GTGAACCTCAACGAGCTCGATCCGACGGAAGGCGGCGTCGGCTACGGCGGCACGCCGAACGCCGACGGGGTCGTCCAGCTCGACGCGTCGTGCATGCATGGGCCGAAGAAGCAGGCCGGCGGCGTGGCCGGACTCGAAGGCGTCCGCACGCCGTCGCTCGTCGCGAAGGCGGTGCTCGAGCTGACCGACCACCATCTGCTCGTCGGCAAGGGCGCGCAGGAGTTCGCCAGCAAGCTCGGCTTCACGATCGAAGACGATCTGAACACCGGGAACTCGCGGAGAAAGTGGCTCGAGTGGAAGCGCAGGACGGATCCGCTGCACTACCTGGACCCGGACAAACGCGAGGCTGCGGAACGGCGCATCCTGCTGGAGATGATCGCTGAAGGCCTTCTCGACGAGAACCACGTGTACGGCACGATCAACTGCGACGGCGTGAGCCCGAAAGGGGAGATCTGCGGCGTGACGACGACGAGCGGGCTCGCGTGGAAGATCCCCGGGCGGCTGGGGGACTCGCCGATCCTCGGGGCGGGGCTGTACCTGGATGGCGAGGTCGGCGCCGCCGGGTCCACCGGCCGGGGGGAGGCGAATCTCTACAACCTCAGCTCGTTCCTGATCGTGGAGAGCATGCGCCGTGGAATGCACCCGAAGGATGCCGGCATGGAGGCCGTCAAGCGGATCCGCGCGAACACGGTGGAGAAACGGCTGCTCAACGCGCGAGGGCTCCCGAACTTCAACGTGAATTTCTACATCGTCAATGCGAAGGGGGAGCACGCCGGCGTGGCGCTCTACGGCGGCGAGCGCGCGCGCTACGCGGTGTGCACGGAAAACGGCGCGCGGCTCGCGGCGATCGAAGGGCTGCTGGATGGGGGACCCGCGGACTGATCAATTGCCGATGCGCAGCGTCAGTCCCGTCGCCCCTTGCCGATCGCCCGCCTGACGTCCTCCACCGGCAGCGCCTCCACGGTGGCGCCGTTGCCGGTCATCGTCTCCGCCTTGAGCATCGAGTTGTAGACCGCTTCTTCGGTGGCTTCGAGGACGGCCTGGAACAGGCCGGAGATGGCGTCGGTCGGCAGCGTCGCGCGCGGGTGCGCGTCGGTGGCGCCGTGCCGCACCCGCGTTTCCGGCGACGTCGAGAACGCGATCGCGTAATCGCCGCTGCCGTTCGAGCACGACGAGCCGGTGCGCGCCAGCGCGAAGATCGCCCGCGTCGCCGGCCGTTCGAGGTCCCGCGCCGTCATCGGCGCATCGGTCGCGACGACGATCATGCACGAACCGCACGCCGTCGATCGTCAGGACGCCGCCGTAGTTGGACTGCACGAGCACGCCCACCGTGTGCGCCCCGGAGCGGCGCGACTAGGTGCCGATGCCCCCTTTCCAGCCGAACGCGATCGTCCCGGTGCCGGCGCCGACCGCGCCCTCCGGCACGGCGCCGCCGGCCGCCCCGGCGATGGCGTTGGCGACGTGCTCCCGCGTGACGCTGCGCGCGCGGATGTCGTTGAGGCGGCCGTCATTGGTTTCACCGACGAGCGCGTTCACCGACCTCACGTCCTCGTTGCCCGGCTGCGCCAGCGTCCACTCGACCACCGCGTCGAGCGCCGTGCCCACCGAGAGCGTGTTGGTCAGGACGATGGGCGTCTCGATCGTGCCAAGCTCGCGTACCTGCGTCGATCCGGCGAGCTTGCCGAAGGCAACCTTGTCCTGAAAGAGATTGCCGGCATGAGGGAGGACTGCGGTGACGCCGGTGCGGACCCGATCGCCGCTGACAATCGTGACATGGCCGACTTTCACGCCCGCGACGTCGGTAATGGCATTCAGCGGGCCCGGCTCGAGGATGCCCGGCGCGATGCCAAGCTCGCGCGCCCGCGGGCGTGGCTGCTGCCCGGTGGCGGCCGTGGCGGTGCAGGGGAACAAGACGAGCGCGGAACAGGCGCGGTGGGAAGTCATGTCGGCGATAATAAACCCTCGCCGTGCGTCCGTGTCCGGTGATTACTCGAAGTGCGCGTCGATGAACGCGAGCAGATCATCCGGCGAGGTGTACGCGTACTTCGAGCAGTGCGCGTCGCTGTTTCCGGTGATCATCCGCGAGACGCGGCCGGCGCGCGCCGCGTCGTAGAGCAGGTACACGCGCTGGCCCGTCTGCGGGGCGCGCGCCAGGACGTAGCCAACCTCGAAACCGACGCCGAAGCTCGATCCGGAGGCGTCGGCCACGAGCGCGTCGCAGGAGTCGAGCCACTGGATGTCGCGCTCGTACACGTCCCGCTCGGCCAGCGCCGCTTCCACGCTCTCCACGTCGTCGCGCAGCAGGTGCGACGTCAGCACGTCGTGGCCGCGGGACTGCAGGAGCGCACAGGCGTTTCTCAGCGCGATCACGGCGGCCCGATCGCCGCGAACCGTACATGCAAGGTAGATTTTCACGATGCCAACCGTTCGAATCCGCCGCCTGGATCCCTCGACAGCGCTGCCATCCTATCAAACGGCCGAGGCCGCGGGCGTCGACCTCGCCGCGAGCGCCGACGTGTCCGTGCCCCCCGGCGAGGTCCGCTTGATCCCGACAGGGCTCGTCATCGAGGTGCCGCACGGCTATTTCCTCGGCATCTTCGCGCGCAGCAGCACGCCGCTGAAACGCGGCCTCATGGTCGCCAACGGCGTGGGCGTGGTGGACCCTGACTACGCGGGTCCCGAGGACGAGATCAACGTGCAGGTGCTGAACTTCACCAGGGAGCAGATCGTGGTCCGCCGCGGCGATCGGATCGCGCAGGGGATCTTCATCCCGGCGCTGCACGTCGAGTGGATCGAGGGGGACACGCGTGCGGTCTCGCGCGGGGGATTCGGGTCGACGGGTGCGTAAGGGGGACAGTCACACTTTCCCACGCAGGGTGTCGGAAAGTGTGACTGTCCCCCTTATCTCCCCACCTCCCAGCCCGCCGAGACCGCCATCCGCCCATCGCGGAGCCCGCGGGCAAGATCCACACGGATGGCCGGCTGGCCCGGCGCGAGCCGCAGCCGCAGACCGACCCCGATGTCCACGTGCAGCGGCGAGGCCGGCCCGTCGCGGCGCCGCCAGGCGCGCGCCACATCGGTGAACGCCGCCACGCCCGCGGAGAACAGGCCGCGCCTCAGCGCCTCCCGCTGGACTTCGACGGTGCCCTGGGCGACCGTTCTCCCGAACACGGAACCGGCAATCCGGCCGTCGTCCACCAGCGGGTGAGCGCGGAGGAGCAGCGGCCTCGCCGTGCGGCTGTCGGCGCCCGGCCACCGATCGAGCGGCGCGTCGTCGGTCGTCATTGAGACGGCGGTCCGGCCGGCGATCCTTCCGGCTGTCGTCTTCAGGCGCCAGCGAAACGCGCCGGTGGCCGCGCCGAATGACGCGCCCCCTGGCGCGCCGGTCGCGGCGATCTCGACCGCCACCGCGTCGCTGAGCGGCCGGAACTCCAGCGCGCCGTCCACGAGCGCCTGCGTCCCGCGGTCGCGCCGCCGTGCGACTCCTGCACCGCTCTCGAGGCGCGTGCGCGCGCTCACCCAATTCGTCCACCCGAGACGCGCCTCGCGCGTCTCGGTCTGCGGCGCGTCCGCATAGCGCTCCCGCTGCCAGGACGACGAGAGGCTCCAGACACCGGACCAACCCGCCCCGCCTGGGAATGCAAACGCCACCGCCGCCCGGGGCCGCCCCTCCGCAAACCGCCACGACGCGGCCAGGCGGTCGCCATGGCTGGCGAGATTGCTGAGTGCCATGCCGACCTCCTGGTCGATTGGCAACCGCGCCGCCTCGAACAGCCACTGCGCTCGCGAGGGGTAGCGCTCGCGCTCGACGACGGCGCCTCGCACCTCGGCGAGGTTGCCGGGCAACGCGACGTACGTCACGCGCGAGACCTGTTGCGATGGCAGTTGCGCCAATCTCCGGTTGGCGCGCGCGAGCGCGCGCCGCGTCAACGCCTCCCCCGGCTCGACGCCAATCAGATTCTCGACGACGCGGTGCGGCGTGCGACCGAGCCCCTCGATCCTGATCAGATCGACCGTGGGGCTGCCGGCGCGATTCCACGCATCAAGGGCGGCCGGCAGATCGCCGAGCAGATACAGGCTCGCGCCCAGCAGGCGCCAGGCATCGGCGTCCTGCGGGTTTCGATCGGCAGCCGCGCGGGCCTGTCGAGCAGCCTCGCCGTACTGCCCGGCGCGGAAGTATCTGACGGCCGGCGCGGGCGGGACACCGGCCGTCTCCGGAGCCACGCGGTCAACGGGCGTCTCCGGCCGCGCCTCGATGGTCAGCATCCATCGATCGGCTTTCGCCCACGCGCGGTCGAACTCGGCATCGCGGCGCGCGACAAACGGCGCACGCGCCGGATCGTGGTAGACCACCGCGCCGTCGCTCCAGCCCACCAGCACGACATAGTGGTACGCGGCCGGTCGATCTGCGATGAGCGCGAGAACGGGCCGTCCCGCTGCAAGATGCGCGCGGGCCAGCGCGGGCGTGCCGCTCACGGCGGAGACCTCGCGCCCGCGCGCGCGCAGCGCCGTCTCGAGGTCCGCCGTGTGAATCCCGCCCGTACGGTTGTCGACGAGCGCCGCGAAGTCGCGTGCGTACACGCCGCGCGCCCCTCCCGCCCGCAGGAGCATCGCGGCGGCGGCCCCGCCGCACAGCCGTTCGTCCTGCGACACGAATGGAACGTCGAGAATCCGGAGGGCAGGAACCGGCGCACTGCCGCCAGGCTGTGCCGCCCCAGGCGCGGGCACGGCCAGCCACAACGCGATCGCCGCGGCAGCGCGTCGCATCAGGGCCGCGGCTAATCCGCGATCAGCACGAGCAGGATGATGATCAGCAGCGCGATGATGATGGTCGTCGTCGTGATGACGATGGTCGTCGCGCCTCCCGCGAGGCTCTGGTCGACCGCACGTGCCTGCTCGGCGACCTGGGCGAGCTCCGCTGCATCGAGCACGCCGACGGAGGACTGGATCCGCGCGACGTCCACTCCCATCCGCCCGGCGACCTCCTTCACCTCGCTGCGCTCGAGCACGCGGCGGATCGCTTCACGATCGGCCTCTGCCGCGGCCGCCCGGCCGGCGAGCGCGCGATCGATCGCCGCCTGCGTCTGAGTGGCGGCCACTTGTGCGCTGACCTGCGGCGCGGCGAGCCACAGCGCCAGCATCACGGCCAGGGTCCTGCGAACAATCAGCATACGGTCCTCCTCAACGGTTCAATAGCTTACACACGTGCTGCATTTTCTGTACCCCGGAAAGGTCCAGCTTGCAGGAAACACTGAACATTCAACAAGATCGGAGGGCCCGCGTCCGTGGAACAGGTCTCGACCGATACCTACCGTGCGATGTTCGAGCGCTCCCTCGATGCCATCCTGGTCGCGGATGACGGCGCACGGCTCATCGATGCCAACTCCGCCGCCGAACGGCTCACCGGGTACACGCGCGACGAACTGCTGCGCATGCGGGTCTTCGACCTGACATTCGCCGAGCTGCGCCACGACACCGACGCGATGTGGCGCGACTTCCTCGCGGCCGGCGTTCAGTCGGGGCCCTTCGATCTGCAGCGCAAAGACGGTACGAGGCGCCGGGTGCAGTACCGCGCGACGGCCAATGTCGCGCCGGGCGCCCACGTGTCCATGCTGCGGGATCTCACACGCGAGGAAGCCGAGTTCGGCGACCTCAAACTGTCCGAGCAGCTGCTGGACGCGGTCTTCGAGCACTCGCCGATCAGCCTTCAGATCTTTGGCGCCGACGGCCGCATCCTGCGCGCGAACCGGGCGTGGGAGAAATTGTGTGGCGTGGGCCGGTCCGCGCTGGCCGGCTATAACCTGTTCGACGATCCCCAGCTGCGCGCGCAGGGTTTCGCCGAGCAGGCGCGCGCGGCCGTCGCCGGCCGGACCGTCGTCGTGCCCGCCTTCCGGTACGACCCCGCGGAGAGCGAGCATCCCGGCCGCGCGAGGTGGCTCGCGGCCACGCTGGCGCCCGTCGCGATTCGCGAGGGCCAGGCACAGGAGATCGTGCTGGCGCTCGAGGACCTCACCGATCGGTGGCTTCCGCTCAGCGCCGACGCGTCCGATCGTGTGCGACGATCCTGAAGGCCAGCGACATCATCGACACGTCCGGAACCGACGAGGTGCAAGCGCCGAGCCACGAGGCGAAGTGGCAGCGCTCTGATGAGTCGGCCTATGATCGCACCGATGTCACAACGCGTCCCCGTCGTGATCGGCGTCGCCGGAGGTTCCGGCTCCGGCAAGACAACCGTCGTCCGGCACATCGTCGAAAGTCTGGGGGAGGAGCAGGTCGTCGTGCTCGAGCACGACCGTTACTACCGCGAGAGAAGCGACCTCCGGCTCGAAGAACGCGCGGCGCTGAATTACGACCATCCTGATTCGCTCGAAACGGACCTGATGGTGCGGCACGTCGCGGCGTTGAAGGCGGGACAGGCGGTCGACGTGCCGGCCTATGACTTCGCCCGCTACAACCGCAGGCAGACTACCGAAAGGGCAGTGCCCAAGCCGGCCATCATCATCGAGGGCATTCTCATTTTCGCGGACGCCGGTCTGCGTAAGATGATGGACGTGAAGGTGTTCGTGGATGCCGACGCGGACACGCGGCTGATCCGGCGACTCCAACGCGACACGACGGAGCGGGGGCGCACCGTGCAGTCGGTGATCGACCAGTACCTGTCCACGGTCAAGCCGATGCACCTGGAATTCGTGGAGCCGAGCAAGCGCTACGCGGACATCATCGTGCCGCAGGGGGGTCACAATGCGGTGGCGATCGATATGCTGCTGACGCTGATCAGGAGTATCAGCACGAGATGAGAATCTGAAGGTTGGGCGGATATGGATACTGTGGAAGCCACCCGCACGTACCTGGAGATGCGCAGCCTCACGCAGCTCCGGCCGGCGCGCACGCCGGGGCGCCGCGCGTCGGTCGAGCAGGTGATGCGCTGCCCGCCGGCGTTCTACCGGTTTCTGTACAACACGATCGGCGCCGACTACCACTGGACCGATCGCGCGTCGTGGTCCGACGCGGAGATTCGCGCGCATCTCGCCCAGCGCAACATCGAGCTGCGCGTCCTGTACGTTGACGGGGCGCCCGCGGGATTTTACGAGCTCCGGCGCGACGAAGAGGACGGAATCGAGATCGCGTACTTCGGCTTGCTCAAAGAGCACGTTGGGCACGGCCTGGGAGGCTATCTCCTGACCGAAGCGGTCACGCGCGCGTTCGCGCAGGCGCCGGCGCGCATCTGGCTGCACACGTGCACGCTCGATCACCCGGCCGCCCTGCACAACTACCTCGAGCGCGGGTTCCAGGTCGTCCGGCAGGAGCGTTATACGGCCCAGCTCCGGCAATAGGTTTGCCGCCGTGTGCCGATCCGCCCGCGTCCGGCGCCACTCGGTGTGGCATAATCCGCCGCCATGATGAAGACACTGAGCACGCTGAGCATCGCTCTGCTCCTCGCGTCGAGCGTCGCGCACGCGCAGGCGCCGGCACCTGCCGCCGCGCCCGGCCCTGGTGACGATCTCGTCAAGCAGGGACAGCAGAAAGTCCGGGAAGGACAGCACGAGGAGGCGCTGGCGCTCTACCGGAAGGCGCTGGAGGCTGCCCCGGAATCCTTCGCCGCCAACATGCAGGCTGGCGTGGTGCTCGATCTGCTGGGACAGTACGGCGACGCGCGCCGCCACTTCGAGAAGGCGATCGCGGTGGCCCCAACGCCGCAGAACCGCGTGGCGGCGAGCCGCGCGATGGCGATGTCGTACGCGTTCGAGCGGAATTGCGCCGGCGCGGCCACATACGAGGCGCCGCTCCACGAGCAGTACCTGAAGGCGGGCGATTTCTTCATGGCCGGCGAGATCGCCAACGAGCTGGCACGCGTGTGCCTGGAGTCGGGCGATCTCGAGGCAGCCGAGAAGTGGTATCGCACCGGCTACGACGTCGGCCCGCGCGAGCCGAACATCAAGCCGGAGCGGAAGGATCTCTGGGATTTCCGCTGGGAGCACGCGCAGGCGCGGCTGGCCGCGCGCCGGGGCAACGCCGCGGAGGCGAAGACGCACGTGGAGGCCGCCAGGGCGATACTCAACAAGGGCACGAACGCCGAGCAGGCGCAGTTCCTGCCGTATCTGGTCGGCTACGTCGCGTTCTATGGCGGCGATTATCGGGGGGCGGTCGCGGAGCTGCAGAAGGGGAATCTGAACGATCCGTTCATCCTGGCGCTGATTGCGCAGGCGTACGAAAAGCTGGGTGACCAGGCGAAGGCCACGGAGTTTTACAAGAAGGCGCTCGCCTCAAATGCGCACAACCCGACGGGCGCGTACGCGCGGCCGTTGGCGGCGAGCAAGCTGGGGGGGTGAATAAGGGGGACAGTCACACTTTCCGAGCCCAGGAAAGTGTGACTGTCCCCCTTATCCCGCACTACTCGACCTTGACGTTCTCAGCGCGCGGGCCCTTCGGGCCCTGGCCCACCGTGAAGCTGACGCGCTGTCCTTCGCGCAGCTCGTCGTAACGCACGCCCTGGCAGGCGGACTGGTGGAAGAAGTACTCGGTCCCGTCGCCCGCGGCAATGAAGCCGAAGCCTTTGTCCGTCAGCCGCTTGATCGTGCCTGTCGTGTTCGCCATGTCTCACTGTTCCTTTGCCGGACGCCGTGAAGAGCCCGTAACGAGTTAGGTCCCCTGGAGCCGAATCGCCCCAAACAATATATGTTAGCCGCAAGCGGCGGGCGTTTCCACGCAAATCCGCAATAGGGGTCTCCGGGGGTGGTAGCCTTCCGCATGACCGCCGAGCGGCTGTCGCGCCGTGCGTTCCTTGCCGGCTGCCTGGCCAGCCTCGCCGCGGCGCAGGCCGGCCTGCGCGCCGGGCAGCGCGATCGCGCCCCCGGCCGGGACCGCGACGAGCGGCTGGAACGCTTCCGCCTGCGGCAGGCCGGCGCCCACCTGCGCGCCCGCTTCCGCGACCTGCCCGGCCATGTCGTCTTCGAGTACTACCCCTGGTACGGCGTCGATCCGTGGCGCCACTGGGACGACGGGGGCCGGACCCCTCCGGCGCGGATCGCCTCGAACTACCTCCCGGCGCTGGGCGCGTACGACTCGCGGTCCGCCCGCGTCATCGAGCAGCACGCGCGCTGGATTGTCGAGTCGGGGGCCCGGGCCATCAATCTCAGCTGGTGGGGGCAGGGCAGCTTTGAGGACCGTGCCGTGCCCCTCGTCATGGACGTCATGAGGGATCACGACATCCGCGTGACGTTTCACCTCGAGCCGTACGCCGCCGACCGCGCGACCAGGCTCGCCGGCGACATCACGTATCTGCTCCGGCAGTACGGCGAACGGCGACGCTGGGACACGTTCCTCCTGCTCGAGCGCGCCGACGGCTCGGCCGCGCCCGTCATGAAGCTGTTCGGGTCAATCCTGCCGCCGACGTTCACCGACTGCCTGGGGGTGAGGCGGGCCGTGCCCGACCACGTGCCCGACGCGGTCTGGCGCGAGCAGACCACGCGGCTGCGCCGCGAGATCGGGTCGGAGTTCGAACAGTTCACCCTGCTCGCCGATTCGCTGGACGTCGCGCGCACCCGCGCCGGCGGCTTCGACGGCGGCACGTCGGGAGATCCGTACTTTCATCCCGACCGCTGGCCGGAGGTCGCGAGCTGGTTCAACGCCGAAGACCTGCTCATTGTCTTTGCGGTCAACGCCGGCTTCGACGCGCCGGGGCCCGTCGCCGCGCCGGGCGATCCCTGCTACGCGCCGCCGCGCGCCGATCCGCTGCCGGACGTGGACTGGAGCGCCGAAGAGTGGCGCGCGCTGGTGCAGCAGGCCAGCGCGCTGCGCATCGCCGACTCGTTCGAGCGCACCCTGTCCCTCCAGATCGATCGGCGATCGACCAACGAGCGCCGCGGATTCTTCCTCGTGTACGTGAACTCGTTCAACGAGTGGCACGAGGGCACGCAGTTCGAGCCGATGAAGCCGTACGCGCAGTTGGCGCCGGCCGAGCGCGCGACGTACCACAACGGCCCGGGCGGCCAGTACCGGCTCGAGACGCTCGGCGAGCTGATGGCGGAGATTCGATGACCGCGCCGTCGTCCGAGCCGATCCACGCCCGCACTGCGAGCGGGATGCTGCGCCAGCCTGCGCATGGCTTGCCGAGTCGGAGCTCACGCGGGATCGTGAGCACGCGTGAGCGAAGGCTGGTGCGGAAGAGAGGATTTGAACCTCCACTGCCTTGCGGCAACAAGCTCCTGAGGCTTGCGCGTCTGCCAGTTCCGCCACTTCCGCACGAAGGGCTGGTCGTCGCCTGGTGGAACCTCGGATTATAACGTAAACCACCGCCGCGCGCTATACTCGAAGGTCC
>JACPDI010000044.1 GCA_016184105.1 Acidobacteriota bacterium | reverse complement strand
CAGCGTGATTGACAGCTCGAGTTCCTCCGGTGCCATCGCCGGGTTCTGCGTGATGACGTTGAACACCGGGACCGTGAGATCCGGGAACACGTCCGTTGAGAGCTGACGGTAGGCGAGGACTCCGGCTCCTAAGGCGATCAGAAGACAGGAAACAACCAGCGTGCCACTTCCAAGCGCCGAGCGAATGATGCGGCTGATCACGGCTGTGCTCCTAATGCGGATCCGCAACGGCGCCGCGCAGGGCTTGGGCCTTCAACGTGAAGGCGCCTTGCACGACGATGCGGTCACCGGCCTTGACGCCAGAAAGGACCTCCACCTCGTTGCCGTAGCTGGACCCGAGCGTAACGGGTTGCGCTTTGAACTTGCGCTCTCCGGTTGGCACGAACACCACACTCCCCTGATTGAGTTCCTGCACGGCCGTGCGGGGCACGAGCACGCGCGCCTCGCCGCTGGCCCGTGGTGAATTGGGCAGGTCGAAACGGGCGCTGGCCGACGTGCCGGGACGGAGATCGCCGGTTCTGTTCGGTACCTGCACTCGAACATCCACGGTCCGGCTCTCCGGCGCGACGATCGGCGCGATGTAATCGACGCGGCCTTCGACAGGTCGATCGGGCATACCGCCCACGACGACGCTGACCGTCTGGCCACGACGAATCGCCGCGACGCCGGTTTCCGGGACGCGAACGGTCAGCCAGAGAGAGCTGAGGTCCGCGATGGTGAACAAGACGCTGTCAGGGCCGACTGGCGCGTCCGCCGCCGCGGTGCGCTCGATAACGGTGCCACCGATCGGGCTGGTCACCGTGACGACCGGATCGGTGCTTTGCGCGTTTCCGGTCGGAGCCCTGAAGCCCTTCGCGGCGAGGCGTGCCTCCGCCGCGCGCACCGCGGCTTCGGCGCTGGCGAGGGTGGCCTCCGCTTCGAGCACCTCACGTTGCGCAGAGACTTTCCGTTCGAAGAGTTCTCGCTCACGGGCCAAGGATCGCCGCGCGAGGTTTTCCACGGCTCGAGCACTATCGAGCGCCGCCGCGGCTTCCGCCGCTTCCGGGCTCCGGACGGTCGCCAGCGGCTGCCCCGCTCGCACGTAAGCGCCGAGCGGCACAATCACGCGTACGATCCGCCCCGCCACTCTCGGACCGACTCGGGCGATGCGATCGGCATTTGGCTGCAGTTCGGCAGGGGCAATAAGTACCTGAGCGGCCGACACCGCCCGTATCGCCTCCACACGAATGTCAGCGCGCTGCATCGCTTCGGGCGAAAGTTCCACGACGCCGGCTTCGTCGTGGTGCTCGGCCTGCCGACTGCCTCCGGGTTTTGGCTCCGGGGCTGCGGGCGTGCCCTCGCGCCGCTCGGGAGGACTCCCGCGTCCGCATCCAATCAGCAGCGCGGTCACCGCGAAGGTGATGCCGCAGAGACGTACGACGCGGACCGCTCGTGAACTCGTCATCATGGCCTCTCCTGTGCCGGTAGCATCAACGAATCACACCGGCGACGCCGCGAACCTCCACACCCGCGAGAGTCGACTCCAATTGCGCGTCGAGCGCTTCACGTCGCGCGGCAAAGCCCTCGCGGCGGATGACGAGCAACTCCAGCAATCCAATCTTGCCGGCCTCATAGCTTTCGCGCGTGAGTTGTTCGTTCTCCTCGACCAGCGGGACCGCATTGGACGTAATCGCTTCGGCGGCCTGTGCCGCGATCACGTATCTCGCGTGCGCGCCACGGAGACGCGCCTCCAGCGCAACGCGTCTCGCGTCGAGGGCGTTCCGTAATTCCGCGATCCGGCCGGATGCCGTCGCGATTGCGCCCGTCTGCCGCTGAAACAGCGGCAGCGTCAAGCCGAAGCGAGCACCAATCACGGGCTCACCCGCCTCCCGGCGAAACCCGAAGCCCCCGAACAGGTCGGGCGTTCGAGCCGAGCGCACGAGCCGCAACTCAGCCTCCGCTTGCACCAGATTGGCGGTCAATGCCCGGATGTCCGCCCGCTCGGGCAGTCGAGACACCAGAACATCGAGCGCTGGAACGTCGGGCGCACGGAGCGCCGCCTGGACGACCACCGGCTCCTGGGCCGGCAGAGCCAACACTTCGCGCAATTCCGCGACGGCGTTTTCCATGCGCGAGGCCGCCGCAAGTTGATCTCGCCGGGCGCGAGCCAATTCGACCCGTGCAACGTTGACGTCGAGGACAGCCGTTTCGCCCGCCTCGTATCGTGCTTGGGCCGCCCGCACCGCTTCTTCCGCGAGGCCCAGCGCCTCATCCGTGACACGACGAATCTCCTGAGCGTGAGCGGCGCGATAGAACGCAGATAGAGCGAGCGTTTGTGCCTGAAGGATCGCCGCGCCGACCTCGAATGTCCGCTGTGTCACGCCAGCCGTCGCAGCGGCAACCCGGTGGCCTCGCTGGCCGCCGATCTCAAAACGCTGCAGGACAGAGAACTCCTGTTCGATGGACCGGCCGCCGACCAACGTGTCGCGTGAACCGGCGAATACATCGACTTCGGGATTGCTCGGCAACCGGATCCGCGCGGTGGTGAGGGCACCTTCTGCTTGCGCGGTGCGGGTTCCCGCGATCAAGACCTCGGGATTCTGGCGCTCTGCCAGATCGAGCACCCGATCTACGGTGAGCACTGTCTGCGATTCCGCAGACACCGCGCAGCAAAGCAGCGCAAGCGGCGCCGCAAACGCGGTACGTCGAAACATACGCACTCCCTTGAACGGCCAGCCGGAACGGACGCGGCCGACGATCAGCTATCGGTTGTCTAAAAAGAGAACGTCGAGGTTACGCGTTCCGAGGAGGATGATCGAGCGCGAGCGGAGTTCCAACGGGCAACCACGCAATGCCTGGCGGGAGTACGGCGGATACGCTTGTGAGCGGCTTGAGGGACAACTGCACCGCCGGGGCTTCGACGCCGAGCACGCACAGGACACATGTGTGGGCCGTGCTGTGTGGAACCGACTCCGGTGCGTCGGGTTCGTCGCCTCTGTCAGTGCACCCGTCCGGGCAGCAGATCCGATCTGCGCCTACAAGCAGCGTGAAGGCGGCGAGCGTAATGACGGCGACAAACCGCAACACATGTTGAGTATAGCCCTTAACCGGTCTTGCAAGCCGCCGCCGGGAGGCGGCCTTGGCGCCCGGACACTCCAACAACGGCGCTCGCCTGGGCGCTTGCCGGTATGCTACATCGCGGATCTCGGATACGCACGGCCAGAGGAGGCGGCGGCGAAGGCGGAATTGGCGCACAAGATCACGAAGATCATCGAGCGACGAAAACTCACGCAGGCTGAGGCCGCGAGCCTTCTGGAGGTCGACCAGCCGAAGGTCTCGGCTCTCACATGGCCGCCTCAGGTGCCCCGCTCCACAGTTGCAAGTACCGCTGGCTGCACGCCCCGGCAACCAACTCACGTTGCTCGCGAGCAACGCCGCCGCGTTGACGAGTCCCCCGTTCATGACGGTCGGTCCCGTTGCACGTCCCTGAGAATTGCCACGGCGCGCGTGAGCGCCGCCCGGATGATAGAGGCATCGCGCGCGGTCGCTTCCGATGCCTCCTGAAGTTGATCGGCGATGACAATGGCCGGCTGCAGCGCGTTCGCGATTTGATCGAGAGCCTCACGAAGACGAATCTGATTGTCTGCCACGATGCCCCCACACCGATTGAGTTCGACCAAGCACCGGGTGCCAGTGGGGAGCCGGACCGAGCCAGCGGGAAGGAAGCAGGCTCGATCCCGTGCGCCATGACGGGCGCACGCGCTCAAGAAAGAGCGGTGCAGTTACCTCCGTGCGGACGTGCTCGTCCGCTCACGGCCCAGCAAAGGCTGGTATCAGTACGATACCATATGTACGAGGACTCGACCATGCCCAACCTGCTCATCCGCGACCTGGACGACGACGTGCTGCAGGGGCTCAAGGCTGCCGCCAAGGCGCACGGCCGGTCGCTCCAAGCCGAGATCCACGACGTGCTGCGGCGGGCGAACACGCGCAATCTCGCCGAAACGCGGCGGCTCTCCGCGCGATGGTTGCGACGCCTGAAGTCTCGGAGCCACTCTGACAGCACCGCGCTCATCCGCGAGGATCGTGACTCGCGGTGAGTGTCTACGTCATCGATGCCAGCGTTGTCGTGAAGTGGTTCGTCCCAGAGATCCACAGCGACAAGGCGCGGCGGTTGCTCGGCGCCCGTCACGACTACGTCGTCCCGGACTTGCTGTTCGCCGAGGCCGCCAACGCGATCTGGAAGAAGATCCGCCGCAAGGAGTTGACGGCCGAAGAAGGTCACGGCCTCGTTGCCGATATTTCCCGGATCGCCGTCGAGACGGTCTCGTGTCGCGGGCTCGCTGAAGACGCGCACGCACTCGCGACTGCGACAGGACGAACGGTGTATGACTGCATGTACGTCGCATTGGCCGCTCGACTGAACACGCGCTCGATCACCGCGGACGATCGGCTCGAGGCGGTGCTTCGGACTTTCCCCGCTGTCTCGCGTCACGTTCAGCTACTTCAGACCTTCGAGCTCGACGCGGAGGAGGATCAGGGAATCCAAGAGACCGAATGAAGACCGCGAAGATTCAAAGCCTACGATCACTGCGTCAGCAGATGAACGCAGTGGCACACCGGGAGCGATCAGCGCTCGGGGAGGCGCACAGGCCGAGTCTCGACTCTCTGAAGGCCGTCGCTGATCGAACAGCGCGTGGAATCACGACGCCCTGACTCATCGAGACCCGCGACGGAATCAGCGCCGTCCCGAAGGATCTCTCTCCGGTGTCTCCGGCGCGCCCCAATGCGCGCCTTCACCGTCTTCTCCAAGAACCTGCGCGAGACGGTCAACGATCCGCCGCCGGTCGTCGGTTCGGAGCCTGAGTGACGCAGCATGCGGAAGAAAGGCGGTTCGTACGGTGTGCCGACCGGACGCGCAAATTCCGGTGTGGAAGGTGAACGTACCGCGGTTCACCGCCACGGAGTGTCGACGCGCCTCGGCCGCACGCGCTATCGAGAGGCCAAGGGGCCGCACGCTGTCGATGACCGGATTGCGGCCGAGGCTGAAAGGCACCACGACTAGCTTGGGTGCGAGAGTGCCGACGATTTCGGCGTTGAGGTCGTCCGCGAACTCGAGCATGCGGTCCAGCAGGGGCCGGTTCATCAACCCGATGCAGCCAATAAGCGCGTCCGCGCTCCGGCTGCCCCAGGGCAGGAAATTCGCCATCGCGACACGATCGAGCCGCGCGACGCGGGCGAGCGCGTCCCTGTAGACGCGCCAATTGCCTTTCGCCCGTTCGATCGGATTCCAGTCTGGCGCCGGTCCCTCGTCGTCCCCGCCCCACAACCAGGAGCCGAAGAGTCCAGACTCCGCCTGCCGCTCGAATGTCGGAAAGTCCCCTCTCCCCCGCGGAGGTTGGAGGATGTAGTCGAGCGACCGAGAGACACCAGGATTGGTTCCGAGCCAAAGCGCGTCGATGCCGTCAGGAGCGAGGCGGTTCGCAACCGCTGCGGAGTCTTTCTCGCCGAACAGCGAGCCGCGAAACGGTGTGCTGTAGTAGCCGGTCCCCGGCCGCAGTCTCGCGTTCGAGGCCCGGGTGACGAAGTCGCGGATGCGGCGGTTCGCGATGCCAGCAATGTCGATCCGACCCATGAATCCGTGTGCTCTTCAAGGCATCCGGCGACGACGGCTGTCCAAGAAATCCAGCCTCAAATCTCTTTGTCAGCGGCGCCTCGATCAACGTCGCCTTCGGCTTGGTTTCCACCGGTGGGACGTCGGAGTCCTACGCGTGTTCCGCCGAAGACCGGTCGGAGCCGACTGGTGTTTGGGCCTCGTTTGCTCGGCCACCGTCTTCTGGCGGTTTGCGCGTTCCTTGCCCATGTCTGACGCTCGCGGGCTACCTGAAGCTCGTCGCGGGCTTGCTCTAACGCTCTAAACCGCGCCCAGGATCTGCGCGGCTTTCTTGACATCGCGCGGCGCGACCCAGCACAACGCGCCGAATCTGCCGTCGGTTGCGATGGCGTCGAGCGCCGTGATGTTGATTTTCGCGTCAGCGAGCTTGCCGACGATGTCCGCGATCGCGCCGATGCGGTCATCACCTTGAATCAAGAAGCCCTTCTTCGGTCCGACGAGCTTCCACTTGTTCGCCTTGGCGACACTCTTGAAAGCCGCCGCGTCCGCCGGAATGAAATCCATTTGCGCACGCCGGCCTTCGGGAAATCCTGAGAACGCGAGTAAGTTCACGCCGCCGTTCTTCAGCGCGTGCAGCGCCTTCGCGGCTTCACCCGCCTTCTGTGGAACGTGCACGTAGAAATACTCAACTTGGCGAATCGCGTCTGCCATCGACTACCTCCTGACCGACGTGAAACGCTCACCATACTACAGCTCATCCCAGGCACGCAGTTTCGGGTAACTCGCGGCCCGAGTGTTCGAAACATCGTGATATCATATCACCAGATGATATGAATCGTAGGCCAGATCATGGGCTCGAGTTCCTGTTGGGGTTCAACGGCCGCATTCATCATCTGGAAAAGGGCTATTGGCTGAAGTTCGAAATCGCGCGTGTTGAGGCGACCCCCGAGCGGCCTCATGGCCTCTCCTACTCGCTTACATTGCACGCGCCGAGCGGAAAGCGACTGGTGGGATTCGACAACGCGCACGACGTGCCGCCCAGCGGCTCTCGATTCAAGCGGCGTGGCAAAGCCAGCGATCACTGGCATCGGACCGAGAAGGACCCGGGCAGGCCGTACCTGTTCAAGGGCGCCGAGACGTTGATCGACGAGTTCTTCGACGAAGTGGAGCGGGTGCTCATCGAACGTGGAGTGAGTCTCCGAGTGATCGGAGAAGAGGAATCAGAGAGGTCGAAATGAAGAGGGCAAAGGTTCAGAGCCTGCAATCGCTACGGGAAGAGATGAAGGCCGTCGCACGCGGGGAGCGGCCGGCTCCGCCTGATGCGGCCAAGCCCAGCTTCAATTCCGTTGAAGCGGTCGTCCGTCTGTTGACGCCGGACAACCGGCGACTGCTCGCCCTGATCCGCGATCGCAAGCCTCAGTCTGTGGCGGAGCTGGTCGAGATCACCGGGCGAGCGCAGCCCAACCTCACCAGGACGCTCGCGAAGCTGGAGGCCGCCGGCTTCATCAGGATGAAGACCGTCGGCCGCCGGAAGGCGCCAAGCGTCGCCGTCAAGAGAATCGTCGTCGAGATCGATCCGTATTCGGATCGCGACCGGCTCCGCGTCGCCTGACGCGGTCCGGTCACACCGCCAAGGCCGACGCTGTCACGCGGACTGCCTGCATGGCCCCCCAGTGCGCGACCACGCCAGCATAAGTTCAGCATAAGGGTTTGAGTCGGAAAACGACCGTTTTCCGACTTTCACCGCCGGCCATCTCCGATACGAGATCAGGCCGTTTTTCTAAGGTTTGTTGAGCTTTGCAGGCGAAGGCCGTGAGAACGACCAATAAAAATGGCCCTCAACCGACGATGACCGTCAATGGAGGGCCTATTTTCTTGATCAATTTTGGTCGGGGCGAGAGGATTTGAACCTCCGACCCCTCGGTCCCGAACCGAGTGCTCTACCAGGCTGAGCCACGCCCCGACACAAGAGTGGTTGGCAGAACCGTTTCAGTCTACTTCAACTTCCGCCCCGAGCGGTAGCGACTCCACAAACGGCAGCGCCGCGTAA
This sequence comes from Acidobacteriota bacterium, assembly GCA_016184105.1. Lineage (NCBI taxonomy): Bacteria > Pseudomonadati > Acidobacteriota > Acidobacteriota bacterium. The sequence continues at coordinate 28,432 of JACPDI010000044.1, read as the reverse complement.
TGCGTGAGATCCGGGTGCAGCGGCGTGACCGACACGTACCCGTCCCGCACCGCCTGGTAATCGGACCGATCGTGCGGCTCCCAGTCGCTCTGCCCCTCCTCGATCCAGTAGTACGGCTGCCCTCGCGGATCGATCGACTGCGACACGGACGTGACGTGGTTGCGCCTGGCCTGGATGGTAATCCGCAGCCCCTTCACCTCCACGCGCGGCACGTTGATGTTCAACAGCGTGCGCGGCGGCAGGCCGCGCTGCAGCACGGCGGCGGCGACCGTCGCCGCCGAGGCCGCGGCCTGGCGGAAGTCTGGCTGCTCGCGGGAGCGTTCGAGCGACACGGCCATGCTCGGGACGCCCAGCAGCGCTCCCTCGAGCGCGCCAGCCACCGTCCCCGAATACGTCACGTCGTCGCCAAGGTTGAAGCCCTTGTTGATGCCGGACGCCACGAGATCCGGCGCACGGCCCAGCACCTTGGTGATGGCGATGTTGACGCAATCGGTGGGCGTGCCGTCCACGGAGTACACGTTCGCCCCGATCTGCTCGAGCCGCAGCGGCCGGCGCAGCGTGAGCGCGTGCCCGATCGCGGACGCCTCGAGCTGCGGCGCGACGATGATGACGTCGCCAAGCGGCGCGAGCGCGGCCGCCAGCGCGTGAATGCCCTCCGAACGATAGCCGTCGTCGTTGGTGACCAAAATCAATGGCATGGGAAACGACAATTATACCAGCTCGGCTCAGCGCCGCGGCAGCAGCGCGAGCATGGCGGCCGCCGAGATGGCGAGCGCGCCGCCCATGATGAACGCCGCGTCCGGGCTCACGCGCGTCCACACGAGGCCGAACAGGATGCTCGCGAAGAGCGCGCCGATGCCGAGCGCGGCGTTGTAGAGGCCGAACGCCGTGCCGCGCAGTCCGGCCGGCGAGAGGTCGGCGATCAGCGCGCGCTCCGCCCCCTCGGTCATGCCGAAGTACATGCCGTACGCCAGGAACACGGCGACGATCCCCGGCGTGCTCTCGATCACCGCGAACGCGAAGTACACCGCCGCGTAGAGCACCCAGCCCGCGATGATCATGCGCCGGCGGCCGACGCGGTCAGACCGGGCGCCGCCCAGCACCGAGGAGACCGATTTGATCACGTGCAGCGCCGACCAGAGGATGGGAATCCACACGGCGCCGATGCCGATGTCGCTGAGGCGGAGCAGGAGAAACGCGTCCGACGCGTTTCCCAGCGTGAAGACGGTGAGGATCCCGAGCAGCGCCCAGAGACGCGGCGGCAAATCCTTCCAGCGGGACATCTCCGGGACCGGCGCGCCGTCCTCGCCTCCCCGCTGCTCCTTCAGCAACGCCAAGAGGCCGATGACGATGAGCCCGGGGACGATCGTCAGCGCGAACAGCGTCCGGTAGTCCTCTGGACGATAGAAGAGAAACGCGGACGCGATGAGCGGCCCGACTACCGCGCCGGCGTGGTCCATCGCGCGCTGCAGGCCGAAGACGCGCCCCCGCTGCGCCGGGTCGCTGATCTGCGCCAGGAGCGCGTCGCGGGGGGCGCCGCGGATGCCTTTGCCGAGCCGATCGCCGAAGCGGATCGCGAGAACGTGGACCCACGTCGAGGCAACCGCCATCAACGGGCGCATGAACGACGAGAGCGTGTAGCCGCCCAGGACGAGCGGCTTGCGGACGTTCCAGCGATCGGACAACCGGCCGGACACGATCTTGAGCGCGCTGTTGGCCGCCTCGGCCACGCCTTCGATGATGCCGAGCGACATCGCGCCCGCGCCAAGCACCCGCGTGAGAAACAGCGGCAGCAGCGGGTAGATCGCCTCGCTCGCCAGATCCGTGAAGAAGCTGACCCATCCGAGCAGCCACACCGACGCGGGCAGCTTCGGGCGACTCATGCCTTGAGGAAGATCTTGCGCCGATACATCCACAGCAGGACGAGGAACAGGAGACCGAGGTTGGCCAGTGCGTACAGCACCGATGCGTTGTTCGGCGCGAAGTACGGCGCGAACGCCGTTTGGTAGATCCACCGGCTGCCGCTCGCCGCGCGCCCGTCGTCCAGCGTGATCGTGATTCGACCAAGGGTCTTCACGAGCAACGCGGAAAAGGCATACAGCGCGAGCGCGTTCATGCCCAGGATGACAAACGGCTTTGCCCACGCACGCCAGCCCCTGACGTCGACAAGCCAGTAGCACGCGGCGAGGAAGAGCGCCGCGCCCCCGCCCGTGAACATCACGTAGGAGCTGGTCCAGAGGTTCTTGTTGATCGGGAACGCGGCGTCCCAGAGCTGGCCGGCGAGCATCGCGCCGGCGCCTGCCGCGGCGAGCCACCCGGCCTTGCGCGCAGGCGGCACGTCCCTGCGCATCCACAGGCCCGCCAGCGTGCCGAGCAGCGTCGTGGCAATCGCGGGAACCGTGCTCAGGAGCCCCTCCGGATCCCACGTGGGCTTGTACAGATGTCCCGCCATCAGCGCGCGATCGATGAACGCGCCCAAATCATTTCCGGGCGACAGGTCCCCTGCCCTGCCTCCAGGGACGGGAACGATCGTCACCGCCGCCCAGTACACCAGCATGAGCACGGCGGCAACGGCCCCGAGAACCGCGGCCCGCCGGGGCCGCCGCGCCGACCAGCGCCAGAGCAGCGCGGCGGCGGTGTAGCAGATGGCAATACGCTGCAACACGCCAGCAAAGCGCAGGCGCCCGGGATCGAATCGCGGGTACGCCGCCAGGAACAGCCCGACGGCAAAGATGACGACCGCGCGCTTCAGGATCGAGGCAACCGAGCCCGTCCGCGACGACAGCGTAATCGCGACCCCGACGATGAAAAGAAAGAACGGGAAAACGAGGTCGGTGGGCGTCCAGCCGTTCCATTCGGCGTGGAGAAGCGGAGGGTACACATGTCCCCAGTCGCCGGGGTTGTTGACCACCACCATGCCGGCCATGGTGATCCCGCGGAACGCGTCCAGCGAAACCAGCCGGGTCGACGCAAAAGGAGCAGCGGCGGTCGCGACGCGTGCCACAGGCAGAGGATAATCGAAATGTGCCCCAACCGTTCGACGCTGTCCTGCTCATCGCCTTCGGCGGCCCCCAGGGGCGCGACGACATCCGGCCATTCCTGGCAAACGTCCTGCGCGGCCGCCGCGTGGCGCCGGAACGCGTGGAAGAGGTCGTCCATCATTACGAACTCTTCGGTGGCGTCTCGCCGATCACGGAACTCACGCTCCGGCAGGCGGCGGGCCTGCGGGCCAGGCTCGCCGAGGAGGGACTTCCGCTCGGGGTCTACTCCGGCATGCGCAACTGGCATCCTTATTTGACGGACACGCTGGAACGAATGGCGGCAGACGGGGTGCGCCGCGCGATCGGCTTCGTGCTTGCCGCGCACCGCAGCTATTCGAGCTGCACGCAGTATCGTGAGAACGTGCGCGACGCGCAGGCCGCGCTGGCTGCTGCCGGGGTGCGGCCTCCGGACGTGACGTTCGTCGATGACTGGCACGCCCACGCGGGGTACGTGGAAACGTGCGCGCGACACATCGAGGACGCGATCGACCGATTGCCGGCCACTGCGCGCGCGCGGGCGCGCCTGGTGTTCACCGCGCACAGCATTCCGCTCGAGATGGCCGAGCGCTATCCGTACCGCGAGCAACTGCTTGAATCCGCGCGGCTGGTCGCCGCCCGCGTGGCCCGGGACGATTGGGCGCTGGTATACCAAAGCCGGAGCGGGCGCGCCGAGGATCCCTGGCTGGGGCCGGACATTTGCGACTACCTGCGCGCGGAGCGCGCGCGCGGGCTCGAGGCGGCAATCGTGTCGCCGATCGGATTCGTCAGCGATCACATCGAGGTACTCTACGATCTGGATCGCGAGGCCGCCGAGGTGGGCCGTGCGATCGGCCTGCCGATCGTGCGCGCGGCCGCCGCGAACGACGACCCGGTGTTCCTCGACATGATGGCGGACGTCGTCGGAACGATCTGGGCCCGCTACGCGGGCGGGCGCCGGCTTCCGCTGGTCAGCCTGCCGCGAGCGTAGGACCCCGCGCGTCCCGACCAACTGCGCGCGCGACGGCGTCGTCTTATTGCTGGATGGTGCGTCTATGAACATGCCGGAAGGGTTTTCCCGCTTCATCGTGCTGGGCGCGGCGCTGATGGCATTGCCGGTCGCGGCGCAGGCCCAGGAGCGGCCGGCCGTCCCTGGCCAGCCGACGCCGGGCATCCAGGTCAACCGCCCGGGGCAGCCGCGCGACCTCGGTCCGCGGACGCTGCAGGCGGGCACCGCCGCGATCAGCGGGCGCGTGACAGTGGCAGAGACCGGACTCCCCATCCGCCGCGCCCAGGTGCGCGTCATGGCCCCCGAGGCGCGCGGGTCCCGCAACGCGATGACGGACGCGGAAGGACGCTTCACCGTCGACAAGCTGCCGGCAGGACGCTACACGGTCATGTACACGAAGGCCGGCTTCGTCCAGTCCCAGTATGGCCAGATGCGCCCGGGCCAGCCCGGGAAGGCGATCGAGCTGACCGAGGGGCAGAAGGTCGAGAGGGTCGATGCCGCGATGGTGCGCGGCAGTGTGATCAGCGGACGCGTCTTCGACGAATACGGCGAGCCGGTTGTGGACGCGCGCGTCCAGGTCATGCGGCACCGCTGGATGAACGGGCGCCGGCGCCTGGCAAACATGGGCCGGATAGCCGTATCGAACGACCGTGGCGAGTTCCGCGTGTGGGGCCTGCCGGCCGGCGAGTTCTACGTGTCGGCCGTCGCGACCGATCGCCAGATGTTCATGGACGCCGCGACGGCGGCCAACGACGCCTCGGATTCCACGGGGTACGCGCCGACCTACTACCCCGGCACGGCGATCGCCGAGGAGGCGCAGCGGGTCACCCTGGCAGCGGGCCAGGAGGTCGGCGGGATCGACTTCCAGCTGGTGACAACGCGCACCGTGCGGGTGTCCGGCATGGCCCTGTTGAGCGACGGCCGGCCGATGGCCAACGCCAACGTGATGCTGTTCGCGCGCGCGGCCATCGAGGGGGGCATGATGTCGCCGCAAGGGGGCAGCACGGACGCCTCAGGCGGCTTCATCATCCCGAGCGTCACTCCTGGCGAATACGTGCTCCAGGCTCGCGTGAACCCCGGGGGACCACGCCGGCTGGACGTGACGGAAACGGCCGCGATGCCGCTCAACGTGGGCGGCGAGGACGTCAAGAACGTCATGCTCGTGGCCACGCGCGGCGCCCGCGTCAGCGGGCGGGTCACCTTCGACGCGGCCGTCCCTGCCGGCACGTTTGAAAACCTGCGGGTTTTCTTCCCGCCCGCGGACAACGAACTCATGATGATGGGTGGCGCCGGGAACGGGCAGGTCACCGCGCAGGGCACGTTCGACGTGCGCGGCGTCTTCGGCAAACGGCGCGCCGGGCTTGGCGGCCTTCCCGCGGGGTGGACGCTGAAAGCCGTCCGCATCGGGGGCGCCGACGTGATCGACACCGGCTACGAGTTCGCGAAAGAGGACGTGACGAACGTCGAATTTCTGGTGACGAACCGCGTGACGTCCCTCAGCGGCGCCGTCAATACGGACAAGGACGGGCCCGCGGCGGACTACGTCGTCCTGGCCTTCTCGACCGACGAAGCCGCCTGGCAGCAGGGATCGCGGCGCCTCGGGGTCGCCCGCCCCGACCAGAAAGGCACCTACACGTTCCGCAGTCTCCCGCCGGGATCCTATTACGTCATCGCGCTGGACGCGATGCCGGAGGAATGGGGCAACCCGGAGGTGTTCGAGCGGCTGAAGCCGGACGCGACCCGCGTGACGCTCGGCGAGGGCGAGAGCGAGGCGTTGAACCTGACCCTACGACTGCTCCGTTAGCAGGCGCGTGGCCTCGTCGTCCTCTTCATCGATCTTCGCGGGGTGCTTGCGCGCGATGAGGTACGCAATCCCGAAGATCACCACGATCAGCCCGAGCGACAGCCACTTCGGGATCACGAAGTGCAGCCACCCGAGCTGGTGACCGTACTCGACCAGCAGCTTGAGGCCCACCCACGCGATGATCACGAACGCCCCGTCCACGAGCGCGGGATAGCGCTGCACGATCACCAGCAGCTGGCCAATCACGAGCCGCATCGCGATGATGCCCAGGACGCCGCCGGTGATGACGACCCACAACTTGGGCGACATGGCGACCGCCACCAGGATCGAATCCACCGCAAACACGATGTCGGTCAGTTCCACTCTCACGACCGTCGCCCAGAAGGCGGTCAGACCCAGCCACGGCTTTGCGGCGCGGATCTGGCGGCCGGCGTCGTCTTCCGCGTCGAAAAAGTGGTTGTAGGTCAGGTAGAGCAAATACAGCCCGCCGGCCAGTTTGACGATGCCGAGCTGCATCATGTGCGCGGCGAACACGATCGCCACGATGCGGAAGGCGAACGCTCCGAGAATCCCGTACCGGAGCGCCTTGCGGCGCTCCCGTTTCGGGAGCCCGAGCACGAGGATCGCGAGAACGAGTGCGTTGTCGGCGCTGAGGAGCCCCTCGAGCAGCACCAGCAGGCCGATGGTGACGAGATCGGCGGCGTGGACGTCCACTTTCCTCTCAGTATCGCATGGCTGACGTTGACACGACTCATGTCAACCCCTATATTCGATCCAGCGCAGTGATCGTTGTGGAACGCGAGCTTTATCTGATCAGCGTGGCGGCGCGGATGCTCGACATGCATCCCCAGACGCTCCGGAAGTACGAGCGGCTCGGCCTGGTGCGGCCGTCGCGCACGATGGGCAGCATGCGCGTGTACTCGCGCGAGGAGCTGGAACGGCTGCGGCTCATCAAGCGCCTGGTAGACGAGATGGGCGTGAATCTGGCAGGAGTCCAGCGGCTGCTGGACGTGGCGGAGATCGTCGAGCGGCTCCGGCCGCTCGTGCGCGACGAGGCGCTTGCCCGCCACGAGGTCCGCCGCCGGCTGGCGCGCGAGTTCGAGCGGTTGTCGGACATCATCGGACTGTGACGTGCAATTCAGGGACTACTACGCAACGCTCGGCGTCTCCAAGACCGCTTCGGACAAGGAACTGAAGCAGGCGTACCGGAAGCTCGCGCGGAAGTTTCATCCCGACGTCAATCCGGGCGACAAGGGGGCGGAGGCGAAGTTCAAGGAGGTCAACGAGGCCTACGAGGTCCTCGGCGACCCCGCGAAGCGCAAGAAGTACGACGAGCTGGGCGCGAACTGGCGCTACTACGAGCAGGCGCAGCAGGCGGGCGCGGGCGCCGGCGCGCCAGGTCCGTTCGCGGGCGGCAGTCCCTTCGGCGGAGGGTTCAGCGGCGGCGCGTGGAACGTCAACGTGGGCGGCCCGGGCGGGTCTCGCACGATGACCCCGGATGAAGTGGAAGACATGTTCGGCGGCGACTCGCCGTTTTCCGACTTCTTCCGGACGTTCTTCGGCGGCGACGTGTCGGAAGGGACCAGGCGGACCCACACGCCCGGCGCGCGACACCGCGCGGCGCACGGGCGCGATCTCGAACACGAGATCGAGCTGTCGCTCGAGGAGGCGTTCGCCGGCACCACGCGGCGGCTGACGATTTCCGAAGGCGGCAGCACGCGGCAGGTCGACGTTCGCATTCCGGCGGGCGTGAAAACCGGGTCGCGGGTGCGCGCGGCGGGGGGTGGCGAATCCGGCGCCCGCGGCGGTGCGTCCGGGGATCTGTACCTGCGGGTCAAGCTCCGCCCGCATCCGACGTTTGACGTGCGCGGCCAGGACCTCTACACGAAAGTGCCGCTGCCGCTCACGACGGCGGTCCTGGGGGGGGAAGCCGAAGTACCGACGCCGACGGGCGGCATCCGGTTGAAGGTGCCGGAGCTGACGCAGCAGGGACAGGTGTTCCGCCTCAAGGGGCACGGCATGCCCGCCGTCGGCAAGCCGAAAGAACGCGGCGATCTGTACGCCACGGCTGACATCGCACTGCCGAAGAAGCTGACCGATGAGGCGCGAAGACTGTTCGAGCAGTTGAAGAAGATCCACACGCCATGAATCTGAACAAGTACACCGAAAAGGCCCGCGAGGCCGTCATCGAGGCACAGCAGACGGCGCAGCGCGCCAACCATCCGCAGATCGAGCCCGAGCACCTCCTGCTCGCACTCGTCGAGCAGCGCGAAGGCGTGGTGAGGGAGGTGCTGCGCAAGATCAACATCGACCCCGCGCGCATTTCCGAAGAGGTCCGGGCGCAGCTCGCGAAGGCTCCGGCGGCATACGGCGGGTCGGAGCCGGGGATCTCGCCGCGCCTGCGGGCCGTGGCCGAGTTCGCCGAGCAGGAGGCGGCGCGGCTCAAAGACGAGTACGTGAGCACCGAGCACCTGCTCCTGGCGATTGGGTCGGAAACGGGCCGCGCGGCGGCCGCGCGCGTGCTCAAGCAGCACGGCGCCGCCCCCGACCAGGTCCTGCAGGCGATGACCGCGGTGCGTGGATCGCAGCGCGTGACCGATCCGAACCCCGAGGGAAAGTACCAGGCGCTCGAACGCTACGGGCGCGATCTCACGGAGCTGGCGCGGCGCGGCAAGCTCGATCCCGTGATCGGCCGCGACGAGCAGATCCGCCGCGTCATCCAGGTCCTCTCGCGCCGCACGAAGAACAACCCGGTGCTCATCGGCGAGCCTGGCGTCGGCAAGACCGCCATCGTCGAAGGGCTCGCGCAGCGCATCGTCCGCGGGGACGTGCCGGAGGGCTTGAAGCACAAGCGCATCGTCGGGCTCGACATGGGCGCGCTCGTGGCCGGTGCGAAGTACCGCGGGGAATTCGAGGAACGCCTCAAGGCCGTTCTCAAGGAGGTCACCGACGCCGAGGGTGAAATCATCCTCTTCATCGACGAGCTGCACACCGTGGTCGGTGCCGGCGCCGCCGAGGGCTCCATCGACGCCTCGAACATGCTCAAGCCGATGCTCGCACGCGGCGAGCTGCACACCATCGGCGCGACGACGCTCAACGAGTATCGGAAGTACATCGAGAAGGACGCGGCGCTCGAGCGGCGGTTCCAGCCGGTGATGGTGCCCGAGCCCACGGTCGAAGACACGATCAGCATCCTGCGGGGCCTGCGCGAGCGGTACGAGATCCACCACGGCGTGCGGCTGAAGGATTCCGCGCTGGTGGCCGCCTCCGTGCTGTCCCACCGCTACATCTCGGACCGGTTCCTGCCCGACAAGGCGATCGACCTGGTCGACGAATCGGCATCGCGGCTGCGCATGGAGATCGACTCGATGCCGGTGGAGCTCGAGACCGTCGAGCGGCGCATCATGCAGCTCGAGATCGAGCGCGAGGCCCTGAAGAAGGAAACGGACCGCGCCTCGCAGGAGCGGCTGCAGAAGCTCGAAACGGAACTCGTGGACCTGAAGGAGGAACGCGCGGCGCTGCAGGCGCGCTGGCAGCAGGAAAAGGACGCGATCCAGGGGGAGCGATCCCTCAAGGAGCAGATCGAGCAGGTCCGCCAGGGGATCGACCGCGCGCAGCGGCAGGGGGACTACGCGAAAGCCTCCGAACTGCAGTACGGGCAGCTGCCCGAACTGGAGCGGCGGCTGCACGCCGCGGAATCGGTCGCGCACGACGGCCGCCAGCGCATGCTCAAAGAGGAAGTCGACGAGGAGGATATCGCCGACATCGTGAGCCGCTGGACGGGAATCCCGGTGAGCCGCCTCATGGAAGGCGAGATCCAGAAGCTGATCAGAATGGAGGAACGCCTCCACCTGCGCGTCGTCGGGCAGGAAGAGGCGATTGCCGCCGTGGCCAACGCGATCCGGCGCGCGCGCGCCGGGCTGCAGGATCCCAATCGGCCGCTCGGCAGCTTCCTGTTCCTGGGCCCGACGGGCGTCGGCAAGACCGAGCTGGCCCGCGCGCTGGCGGAGTTCCTGTTCGACGACGAGCAGGCGACGATCCGCATCGACATGTCCGAGTACCAGGAGAAACACACGGCCTCGCGGCTGATCGGTGCGCCCCCGGGCTACGTGGGTTACGAGGAGGCGGGCCAGCTCACCGAGGCCATTCGGCGGCGACCGTATGCGGTCGTGTTGTTCGACGAAGTCGAGAAGGCCCATCCCGAGGTGCTGAACGTCCTGCTGCAACTCCTGGATGACGGACGGCTCACCGACGGCCAGGGGCGCACGGTGGACTTCAAGAACACGGTCGTCATCATGACGTCGAACGCCGGAGCGGGCGGCACGAAAGACGACGTTATGGATGCGGTGCGGCACCGCTTCCGGCCCGAGTTCCTGAACCGGATCGATGAAATCGTGGTGTTCCACGGCCTCGGTCGCGAACACCTGCGCTCGATCATCGGCATCCAGCTCGCACGGCTGGCGAAGCGGCTCGAGGAGCGGAAGATCCGGCTCGAGCTGATGGATCCGGCCAAGGACCTGCTGATCAACGAGGGCTACGATCCCGCGTACGGCGCCCGGCCGCTCAAGCGGACGATCCAGCGCCGGCTCCTGGATCCGCTCGCCCTGCGCGTCCTCGAAGGAGAGTTCCGGGAGGGTGATACGATCAGGATCGATGCGGCTGCCGGTGAACTCACGTTCACGCGGGCCCAGGCCGTTGGAGCGCACTGAGGTTGGCTGATCAGAACAAGCCGGTTCCGAATCCACGCGGCGGTCGCCGGCGGCCGCCGGAGCGCCCGCGGCCGGGCGGCGCGATGTCGGCGGTGTGGTACGTGCTGGCATTCCTGCTGCTGCTCGCGATCGGCCAGGCGTTCTTCCTGACACTGCAGTCCGGCCGGACGATTCAGTACAGCGAGTTCAAGAACCTCGTGCGCGCCGGAAAGGTGCAGGAGGTGGTCGTCGCCGAAGACCGCGTGCGCGGGACGCTGAAGGCGCCGGAAGCGGACGGCCGCAGCAACTTCGTGTCGATCCGGATTGAAGATCCCCAGCTGCTCCAGGAGCTGGACAAGTACGGCGTCCGCTACACGGGAGAGGTGTCCAGCAAGTGGCTGCCGGAGCTGCTCGGGTGGATCATCCCGCTGCTCTTCCTCGTCGGCCTCTGGAGTTTCTTCTTCCGCCGCATGGGGGGCCCCGAGGGGGGCGTGATGTCGTTCGCGCGCAGCCGCGCGAAGGTCTACGCGGAAGACGACGTGAAAGTGTCGTTCGCGGACGTGGCGGGCGTGGACGAGGCCGAGGAGGAGCTGAAGGAGATCGTGGAATTCCTCCGCACGCCGAAGAAGTACACCAGCATTGGCGGGCGGATCCCGAAGGGGGTGCTGCTCGTCGGCCCCCCGGGGACGGGCAAGACGCTGCTGGCACGCGCGGTGGCCGGCGAGGCGAAAGTGCCGTTCTTCTCGCTGAGCGGCTCCGAGTTCGTGGAGATGTTCGTGGGCGTTGGCGCCGCGCGCGTGCGCGATCTCTTCCAGCAGGCGGAGAGCAAGGCCCCCTGCATCGTGTTCGTGGACGAGCTGGACGCGCTCGGCAAAGTGCGCGTGCAGTCGCCGATGGGCAGTCACGAGGAGCGCGAACAGACGCTGAACCAGCTGCTCGCGGAGATGGACGGGTTCGACTCGCGCAAGGGCGTGATCATCATGGGCGCCACCAACCGGCCCGAAGTGCTCGATCCCGCCCTGCTCCGCCCCGGCCGTTTCGATCGGCAGGTCCTGGTGGACAAACCGGACGTGCGCGGGCGCGAGGCGATCCTCCGGATTCACGTGAAGCACGTGACGATGGCCCCCAACGCGGACCTGACGGTGATCGCCGCGCGCACCGCGGGCTTCGCGGGCGCCGACCTCGCGAATCTCGTCAACGAGGCGGCCCTGCTGGCGGCGCGGAAGGACAAGACCGCGGTCGAGATGGCCGACTTCGACGAGGCGATCGACCGGGTGATTGCGGGGCTCGAGAAGAAGCGCGTGATGAGCGTCAAGGAGCGGCGGATCGTCGCGTTCCACGAATCGGGGCACGCGATTGTCGCCAGCGTCCTGCCGGGGCTCGACCCGGTGCACAAGATCTCCATCGTGCAGCGGGGCTTCGGCGCGCTGGGCTACACGATGCAGCTGCCGCTCGAGGATCGCTACCTGCTGACGCGCTCCGACCTGCTGAACCAGTTGTCGGTGCTGCTCGCCGGCCGCAGCGCGGAGGAGATCGCCTTCGGCGAGATTTCCACCGGCGCCCAGAACGACCTGATGCGCGCCACGGAGATCGCGCGGGCGATGGTCACCGAGTTCGGCATGAGCGACCGCATGGGAGCGATCAACTACGACGGCGGCAAGCGGCCGATGTTCCTGGACATCCCGATGCCGCGCGAGCGCGGGCCCTTCTCCGAAGAAACCGCGCAGCAGATCGACGACGAGGTGCGGCGCATCATGACCGACGCGCACGAGCAGGCGCGCCGCGTGCTGCGCGAGCGCCGCGACGAGCTGGACACGCTCTCCGAGCGGCTCCTGGTCAAGGAAGTCATCGAGGGAGACGAGCTGCGCGAGCTGCTTGGCGAACCGCACACCACCACGGAGCACGCAGAGCGCAGCTAGTCACGCGGCTGGACGCGGAGCGGAAGCTCGACAGGAAACAAAGGCCGTCAGGGCCGGAGGCCTGAAAATTACCCGCAGGAACCGGATAGCTCGCGGTGACGTCCAAGCCGTAGGATAGGCCCATGGACGTCACCACGTCATCCGTTGTGCGCGAGCAGCTCGTCGAGCGGCGCGACAAGCTGCAGGCCGCGATCTCGGCCACACAAGAGCGACACGACCTTCTCCACCTCCTGAGCGAGGTCGACGCCGCGCTCACGCGCCTCGACGTCGGCCAGTACGGGCGATGCGAGGTCTGCCAGGATCAGATCGAGACCGACCGGCTGCTGGCCGACCCGCTGGTCCGCGTCTGCCTCGATCACCTCTCGCGTGACGAGCAGCGCAGCCTCGAAGAAGATCTCGAGCTGGCCTCGCGCATCCAGCGGGGGCTGCTGCCCGAGCCGCGCCAGCACATCGACGGCTGGGAGATCGCCTATCACTACCAGCCGGCGCGCGTCGTGAGCGGCGACTACTGCGACGTCATTCCCGCCGACGGCGGCTTCTACTTCATGCTCGGCGACGTCAGCGGAAAGGGGGTGTCGGCCTCCATGCTGATGGCACACCTCCACGCGATGTTTCGAACGCTCGCGTCGCTGAACCTCCCGTTGCCGGCATTGATGGAACGCGCCAGCCGCGCGTTCTGCGAGAGCACGCTGCCCACTCACTACGCGACGCTGGTGGCGGGCCACGCCACGGCGTCCGGCGATGTCGAGGTCTGCAACGCCGGGCACCTGCCGATCGTGATCACGAGCGAGAGGGGGCCCACGCTCATGGCCAGCACCGCCCTGCCCGTCGGGATGTTCTGCAGCGAGCGCTTCAAGGCGGATCGGCTGCGCCTGGCCGCCGGCGAGACGATGGTGCTCGTGAGCGACGGGGTGACCGAAAGCGAGAATCCGCTCGGGCACGAGTTCGGGTTCGACCGCTTCGCGGCGGCGGCGCAGCGGCATCGCGCGCGTCAGCCGGGCGATCTGATCGCGGAGTGCCGGCGCGACCTCGCGGCGTTCACCGGAGGCTCGCGCCCGGCGGACGACATCACGCTGTTCGCCGTGCGCCGCACCTGAGGCGCTGCGATACAGTATCTGCTCTGGCTGCGCCGGAGCACGTCCGGCCTGTCGACATGACCGCAGGTCCTTTATCCGGCACGGAGGAGGTCCGCGAGAACCTCATCGGTGAACTCGTGGCGAGCGAGCGGGCGCGCCTCCGGCACACAGACGATGCCGTGCCTGCCGCACGCCGGCAATACCGCCGTCCGCCCGAACGACCCTTTACCGCCGCCGAGCGCGACCGCGTCACGATCCTCCTCGGCGGGCTGACGCCTTATCACGACTCGCTCTTTCCCGCCGCACTGACCGCGTGCGGCCATCGCTGCGCCCGGCTCCCCGTCCCGGACCTCGCCGCGTTCCAGCTTGGACGCCAGTACGGCAACGTCGGGCAGTGCAACCCGGCCTACTTCACCGCAGGAAATCTCATCCAGTTCCTTCTGCAGCTCGAGGCGGCGGGACTTTCGCGCCAGGAGATCATTGACCGCTACGTGTTCTTCACGTCGGGCACGTGCGGCCCGTGCCGCTTCGGCATGTACCAGGCGGAGTACCAGCTGGCGCTTCGCAACGCGGGCTTCGCGGGGTTCCGGGTGCTCACCTTTCAGCAGAACGACGGCGTGAAGGCGGACTCCGGCGAACCCGGCCTTCGCTTCTCGGTGCACTTCGCCACGCTGGCGCTGAACGCGTGCAACGTGGCGGACGTGCTGCACGACCTCGCGCACCGCCTCAGGCCCTACGAGTCGCGCGAGGGAGAGACGGATCGCGCGATCGCCGATGTCGTGCGCGACATGTATGCGCACCTCTCCGAGCAGCGCCCGTTCGACGTGCTCGCACACGCGCCGCGATGGATCGTCCCATGGCTTGCCGCGAGGCCACGTCTTCGGACCAGCATCGACACGCCCGTGAAGATCTGGACGCAGCTCCATGGCAGGCGGCACGCCGCCGCGCTCGAAGCCGCGCGCGAGCGGCTCGATCGCATCGACGTCGATCGCCTCCGGATCAAGCCGGTCGTCAAGGTGACCGGTGAGTTCTGGGCCCAGACGACCGACGGGCCCGGCAACTACGACATGTTCGCGTTTCTCGAGCGCGGCGGCGCGTGCTCCGCGCGGGCGGCCGATCGCCGACTCGCTCCGGTGTCGCCGCCGACCTCCGGCTGGTTCGGAAGCGCGCGCTCCTGTCATTCGGCGAGGCGTGGTGGCGCCACGAGTACCATCGCACCGGCCGCGCCGTGGGAGCGCTGGCCGACCCGCTCGTCCCGCAGGAACTGCTCGCGGAGCTGGCGCACCCCTTCTACCACAGCATGGTGCGCGGGGGCGAAGGGCACCTCGAGGTCGGCAAGACCATCTACTACACGCTTCACCACCGCTGCCACATGGTCCTCAGCCTCAAGCCGTTCGGCTGCCTGCCCTCGACGCAGTCCGATGGGACGCAGTCGGCGGTCACCGCCAGGCTTCCCCTGTTGAATTTTCTCTCGATCGAAACGTCGGGCGAAGGCGAGCTGAACGCGCATAGTCGCGTCCAGATGGCGCTCGGAGAAGCCAGGGCGGCGGCGCGCAACGAGTTCGATGCGGCGCTCGCCCGAACCGGCCGGCGCCTGGACGACATCCGCGACTACGTCGAAGACCACCCTGAGCTGCGCCGGCCGTTCTATCGCGTGCCCCGCCGGCCGGGCGTGGCAGGTGTCGCCGCGAGCTTCGTCCTGCACGTGAACGATCTCATCGGCCGGCGCCGGCGGCGCGTCTTCCTGCGCGGAGCGCGGCAATGAGCGACGGATCGGCGCGCTTCATCCTCGGCATCGATCTCGGCTCCACCACGATCAAAGGCGTGCTCGTCGATGCGCGGTCCGGCGAGCATCTCTGGCGGCAGTACGAGCGGCACGAGGCCCGGCTCGCGGAGAAGCTGCTGTCGGTTCTCGCCGCCCTCCAGCGCGATCCGGGCATCGCGCCCGGCAACTGCCGGGTGTTTGCCACTGGAACGGGCGCCGGCGCGCTGGCGCCCGCGATCGGTGCGCGGTTCGTGCAGGAAGTCCACGCCATCTCGCTGGTCGTCGAGCGCCGGCACCCGGATGCCGGCACGGTGGCGGAACTCGGCGGCCAGGACGCCAAGATTGTCGTGTTCAGGCCCGGTGAAGGAGGGCGGCGCAAGAAGCTGCCCTCGATGAACGACAAGTGCGCGGGGGGCACCGGCGCGGTCATCGACAAGATCGCGGCGAAGCTGAACATCGCGCCGGCCGCTCTCGCCGAACAGCGGTACAGCGGGATCCGGCTGCACCCGATCCCCGGCAAGTGCGGAGGCTTTGCCGAGACCGACATCACCGGCCTTCTCAAGCAGGGCATACCCGCCGCCGAGCTGATCGCGTCCCTGTTCGACGCGATTGTGCTGCAGAACCTGTCCGTGCTCACCCGCGGCTACGTCCTGCAGCCGAAGGTCCTGCTCCTGGGCGGCCCGCACGCGTTCCTCCGAGGGCTGCGCGAGGCGTGGCAGCAGCGGATCGCGGAGATGTGGCGCGAGCGGGGCGTGAGCCCACCCGACGGGCTTTCGATCGAGGAGCTGGTTTTCGCGCCGCCGCACGCCGAGTACTACGGCGCCATGGGCGCGGTGGAGTTCGGGCTCACCGAGGAAGCGGGCGAAGGGGAGTACAGAGGCTGCGCGCCACTCGAGGACGTGATCCGCGCGGGGCGGAGCGAGCGGCGGGATCGTGCCGCCCCCCGCGCGCTCGTGGCCTCGGCCGGCGAACGCGACGCGTTCCTCCGGCAATATCTCCCGAGGCCGTTCGTGGCCCCCTCCTTCCGGCGCGGCGAACGCGTGCCCGCCTTTCTCGGGCTGGATGCCGGCTCGACGTCCACCAAAGGCGTGCTGCTCTCTCCCGCGGGGGACGTCCTGGCCAAGGCGTACCGCCTGTCGCTCGGAAATCCCATCGAGGACGCGATGGCGATCATCGCGCTTCTCCGCCAGCCAATCGAGCGACCGGGCGCGCGCATCGACGTCCGCGGCGCGGGCACCACGGGGTACGCCAAGGACATCCTGCGCGACGTGCTGCGTGCCGACGTGGCGATCGCCGAAACCGTGGCGCACACCGAGTCGGCGAAGCAGCGATACCGCGACCCGCACGTCATCGTGGACGTCGGAGGGCAGGACATCAAGTTGATCGTGCTGAAGGAGGGGCGCGTCAAGGACTTCCGCCTGAACACGCAGTGCTCTGCGGGGAACGGCTACTTCCTGCAGGCCACGTCGGAGTCGTTCGGCGTGCCCGTGGAGCAGTACGCCGAGATGGCGTTTTCCGCCAGGGCGATGCCGCTTTTCGGGTACGGCTGCGCCGTGTTCCTGCAGTCGGACATCGTCACGTTCCTGCGCCACGGCTGGACCACCGCGGAGATTCTCGCCGGGCTCGCGGCCGTGCTGCCGAAAAACGTGTTCCAGTACGTCGCGCGCGTGCCCAACCTGGCCCGGCTCGGGACGCGCTTCATCCTGCAGGGGGGCACGCAGCGGAACCTGGCGGCCGTGAAGGCGGAAGTGGATTTCATCCGGGAGAGCTTCGCCCGGTCCGAGGCCGAGCCGGACATCGTCGTCCACGAGCATGCCGGCGAGTGCGGCGCGATCGGGGCGGCGCTCGAGGCGATTCGCGTCGTGGAGGCGGGCCGCGGCACGACGTTCATCGGCCTCGACACGGTTGGGCGCATCCGCTATCACACGACGCGCGGCGAGGAGACCCGGTGCCGCTTCTGCCGGAACGCGTGCATCCGGACGTTCATCGACATCAGCACCGGCGACGGCGAGGCGCGGCGGGTGATCGTGGCCGCGTGCGAGAAGGGCGCGCAGGAGGACCTGGCCGCGTTCCGCGCCGCCCATGCGACGGAGAAGAGGACCAGGACCGACAACCCGGACTTCGTCGAGATCGCGGGGCGCGAGGTGTGGGCGCCGCAGCACCCGCCGCTCGTCGCGGATCCGCCGAACGGCTTCGCGTGGCTGCCGCGTGCGCGGCGGCGGGCCGCCCGCGCGGCGGGCCGCGGCGGGCTGCGGATCGGCATCCCGCGCGTATTGAATTTCTACTCGTACGCTCCCCTCTTCAGCGCGTACTTCGCCAGCCTGGGGGTCGACTCGCGGAACGTCGTGTACTCGGACTTCACCTCCGCGGACCTGTATCGTACGGGCTCGGGTCGAGGGAGCATCGACCCCTGCTTTCCGTCGAAGGTGGCGATCGCGCACGTGCACAACCTGTTGGCGGTCAAGCACAAGCGCGCGCGGCTCGACTGCGTCTTCTTCCCGATGTTCGACGTGCTCGACTCGCCGCTGGTGGGCACGCGTGCGCAGAACGCGTGCCCCACCGTCGCCGCAACGCCGCGCACGGTGTGGGCGGCGTTCACCAAGGAGGCGGACGCGTTTGCGCAGGCGGGTATCGTGTACGTCGATCCGCTGCTGAACCTCGCGGACCGTGCGTGCTTCGGGCTGCAGATGCGCGATGCCTGGGGGGCGGTGCTCGGGCTGTCACGCGACGAGAACGCGCGCGCGGTGAACGCCGGCTTCGCGGCGTTCGACGCGTTCTGGAGCGGCCTGCGTGCCCGGGCACGCACCGCGCTCGATCGCCTCGAAGGCGAGCGGCGGATCGGCATCGTCGTGCTCGGGCGCCCGTACCATCACGATCCGGGCATCAATCACGGCATCCTGGAGGAGCTGCAGAAGCGCGGCTACACGATCTTCTCGCAGACCACCCTGCCGCGAGACGACGACCTGCTGGAGCGGCTGTTCGGCGACGAGGTGCGCGAGGGCGTGATCCGGCACGCGCTGGACATCTCCGACGTGTGGAAGCACAGCACGTCGGAGAACACGAACCAGAAGATCTGGGCGGCGAAGTTCGTCGCGCGCCACCCGAACCTCGTCGCGTTGGAGTTCTCGAGTTTCAAGTGCGGCCATGATGCGCCGGTCTACTCGGCGATCGAGGAGATCGTTGAGGCGGCGGGCCGCCCGTACCTGGCGTTCAAGGACCTCGACGAGAACCAGGCGGCCGGCGCGATCAAGCTGCGCGTGGAGACGATCGACTATTTCCTGAAGCGCTACCGCGACGTCGCGATGGGCGAAGCGCAAGGTCGCGAGCGTCTCGAGGCGCTGCTCGTCTAGCCCATCTTCTGCATGGCCGACAGGAAGTCCGCGTTGTTCTTCGTCTTCCCCATCTTGTCGAGCAGCAGCTCCATCGCCTCGACCGGCGACAGCGGATTGAGGACCTTGCGGAGCACCCAGATGCGATTGAGATCGTCGCGCGGGATGAGGAGCTCTTCCTTCCGGGTGCCGCTCTTCTGGATGTCGATGGCCGGGAACACGCGCTTGTCCACCAGCTTGCGATCGAGGTGGATTTCCATGTTGCCGGTCCCCTTGAACTCCTCGAAGATGACGTCGTCCATGCGGGAGCCGGTGTCCACCAGCGCCGTGGCGATGATGGTGAGCGACCCGCCTTCCTCGATGTTGCGTGCGGCGCCGAAGAAGCGCTTCGGCTTCTGCAGCGCGTTGGAGTCGAGACCGCCCGAGAGGACCTTGCCCGAGGGAGGAATCACGGCGTTGTAGGCGCGCGCCAGGCGCGTGATCGAGTCGAGCAGGATCAGCACGTCCTTCTTGTGCTCGACGAGACGCTTCGCCTTCTCGATGACCATCTCGGCCACCTGCACGTGGGTGGTTCTGGGCGACCGACTGCGCGATGTTCTGCAGCAGCATCGTCTTCCCCGTCCTGGGGGGCGCGACGATGAGGCCGCGCTGCCCCTTGCCGATCGGCACCATGAGGTCCATCACCCGCGCCGACAGGTTGTCGGCGGAGGTCTCGAGCCTGACGCGTTCCTGCGGGTAGAGCGGCGTGAGGTTCTCGAAAAACAGCTTGTCGCGCGCCTGGTCGGGCGGCTCGAAGTTGACCGCTTCGACCTTGATCAGCGCGAAGTAGCGCTCCCCTTCCTTCGGCGGCCGGATCTGTCCGGAGACCGTGTCGCCCGTCTGCAGATCGAATTTCCGGATCTGCGACGGTGACACGTAGATATCGTCCGGCCCCGGCAGGTAGTTGTAGTCGGGCACGCGGAGGAACCCGAAGCCGTCGGGCAGCACTTCGAGGACGCCTTCGCTGAAGATGAAGCCGCTCTGCTCGGCCTGCGCCTTGAGGATCTGGAAGATCAGTTCCTGCTTGCGCATGCCCGTGGCGCCGGCCACGTTGAGGTCCTTCGCAATCTGCGTGAGCTTCTGGATCGACATGTCCTTCAGCTCCGCGATGTTGAGACTGCCCTCACCGCGGTGGCGGCGAACTCCCTGCTGCTGTTGTCCCTGCGGCTGGCCCTGCGGCGCCCCTTGCGGCTGCGGGGCCTGCGCCTGGGGCGCGGCCTGTGGCGGGTTCTCGTTCTGCTCGGTCTGCTGGTCGTTTTCGGCACCGTTCTCAACGGGCGTGCGCCCGGAGGTGCGCTTGTGGTTCGGCATTGATGTGACTTCTGGCTTGGTGTGTTGAGTTGTTGTTGTTTTCGCGCTGACGACGCGGGGCTGGGACCCGGCGTACGGGTCAGCGACAGAGGGAAGTTACAGACGTGCTCGTTCTTGTGAGTATAGGAGGCCCCCAGGGGGGTGTCAAGGTCAAGGCGCCGGCGCCGCTCACGGGCGGCAGCGGCGCCGCTCCCCTTCCACTCCTGTCAGTACTGCGAGGGACTCTCGCCGATCCCGACGATGCTGCATGCGACGGTGGGTTCAATCCCCAGCTCGCGAGCGCGGTCGATGACCTGCCCGCCATCCGCCCCCGGATTCAACCAGACGTCTCTGACCCCCTTACGGGCGATCTCCTCCATCACCCGGACGCCGACCTGCGGCGGGACGTATACGGTGACCATGTCGACCGGGCCCGCAATATCGAGGACCGACGCGACGGTCTTCGTGCCCTCCACTTCCGCCTCGTTCGGGTTGACGGGGATCACGGTGAACCCCTTGTGGCGGAACGCGCGGACGGCCTTGTTGCCAAACTTCCGGCGGTTGCTCGACGCGCCGATCACTGCGACGATCTTGGACATACAATCATTGTATGGCGACGCTCAAGGATGTGCTGGTCGAGCGTACGCACGAGGCGGCGCCCGAACTGGTCGAGCGGATCGACGACAAACGGCTGCGCTGCTATTCCTGCGGGCACGAGTGTCCGATCCCCGAAGGGGCGCTCGGCGTCTGCAAGGTCCGCTTCGTCCGCGACGGCACGCTGCACGTGCCCTGGGGCTACGTGGGCGGCGTGCAGTGCGACCCCATCGAGAAGAAACCGTTCTTCCACGTGCGTCCCGGCGCCCTCGCCTACAGCTTCGGCATGCTCGGGTGCGATCTTCATTGCTCCTACTGCCAGAACTGGGTGACGTCGCAGGCGCTGCGCGACCCGAACGCGATTGCGCCCCCGATGGAGGTCGATCCCGGGGCGCTCGTCGCCGACGCGCAGCGCCAGGGGGGCAAGGTCGTCGTCTCGACGTATAACGAACCGCTCATCACCAGCGAATGGGCGGTCGAGATTTTCAGGCATGTCAAGCGCGCGGGGTTGATGACGGGGTACGTGTCGAACGGCAACGGCACGCCGCGGGTGCTCGAGTATATCCGGCCCTGGGTCGACCTCTACAAGGTCGATCTCAAGAGCTTCGACGACAAGCACTACCGGCAGCTCGGCGGCCGCCTCCAGCCGATCCTCGACACGATCAGGCGACTGCACGCCATGGACTTCTGGGTCGAGATCGTCACGCTGCTGATTGCCGGTTTCAACGACTCGGACGATGAACTGGAGCGGCTCACCGCGTTTGTCGCATCCGTGTCGCCGGACATTCCCTGGCACGTGACGGCGTTTCACCCGGATTACAAGATGACCGACCCGCCCGCGACGACCCCCGACATGCTGTTGCACGCCGCGCAGATCGGCCGGCGGAACGGCTTGCGGTACGTCTACACGGGGAATCTGCCGGGGAGCGTGGGTGAGAACGAGAACACGAGGTGTCACGCGTGCGGCGAAACCCTGATCGAGCGGTTCGGGTACTACATTCGCTCGTATCGCCTGACCGAAGAGGGAGCGTGTCCCCGGTGCGCGACGAAGATCCCGGGGCGATGGGCATCGCGCTTCGACGGGCAGATCACGTCGCGCCCGTTCCTGGCGGGGAGGGCGCTGCGAACATAAGGGGGACAGTCACACTTTCCTGGGCGACTGCTTCGGAAAGTGTGACTGTCCCCCTTATTCCCCCGGGAAGATCTTGCCGGGATTCAGGATCCCATTCGGATCGAACGCCGCTTTGATCCGCTTCATCAGCACGATCTCGTCGTCGGAGAGCTGAAGGCGCAGGAACGGGCTCTTCACGAACCCGATCCCGTGCTCCCCGGTGAGCGCACCGCCGAGGCGGACGACCTCCTCGAACAACTTCTGCTCGGCGGCCCTGGCCCGCGCGCGCGCCTCCGCGGTGTCCTCCACCATGATGTTCACGTGGATGTTGCCATCCCCTGCGTGGCCGAAGCACGGGATGCGCACGTCATGCTCCTTCGCCAGCCGCGCAAGAAACGCGAACAACTCGGGGATCTCTCCCCTGGGAACGACGATGTCGTTGTTCACCTTCACCGGCGCGATCTGCTTCAGCCCTGGCGACAATTCGCGCCGAACGCGCCACAGTTGGTCGCGCTCCTCCGCGGTGCGCGCGCGATCGACGCTCGACGCGCCCGCCGCGCGGCACGCCCCGGCGACGCGCTCCGCTTCGCCCTCCACCGCCTCCGGCTGCCCGTCCACCTCGATGAGCAGCGTGGCCCCGGCGGTGCCCAGGCACGCGCCGTCGATCAGCTCGATGGCCGCCGGCACCACGCGGGCGCCGAGCAGCGCGTCCACGCCGCCGGCCGCCGCGGCGACGTCGCGAAAGCCGGCGCGCACGGTGGCATTGGCCGCCGGCTTCGGCAGCAGGCGGAGGATCGCTTGGGTCACGATGGCGAGCGTGCCCTCCGAGCCCACGATGAGGCTGGTCAGGTCGTACCCGACCACGTTCTTCACGGTCCGGCCGCCGGTCCGGATGATCTCGCCGGTCGGAAGCACCGCCTCGAGCCCGAGCACGTAGCGCCCCGTCGTGCCGTACTTGAAGCCGCGCGGGCCGCCGGCGTTCTCCGCGATGTTGCCCCCAATGGAGCTTTCACGAAGGCTTGCAGGGTCGGGCGGATAGAACAGGCCGATCCGCTCCACGGCGTTCTGGAGATCGCTCGTGATGACGCACGGCTCCACGACCGCGACCAGGTCGTGCTCGTCGATTTCGATGATGCGGTTCAGACGCTCGAGCGACACGACGATGCCGCCCCGGATCGGAACGGCACCGCCCGAATAGCCGGTGCCGGCGCCGCGCGGCACGAGCGGGATCTTCCGCGCATCGCACACCCGCGCGATTGCGGAGACCTCCTGGGTGCCGGCCGGGAGCACGACAAGATCGGCCGGAGCGGCGCGTCTGGTGCCGTCCGTGCCGTAGCTCAGGCGACTGGCGTCGTCACGCAGCACGTGGCCGGTGCCGACGATCGCCTCGAGGGCGGCGGCGGTGTCCGCGGAGATCACGCGGCGGGGGCGCCGAGCCGATCGCGCACGAAGGCATGAATACGGCGCGCGCCTTCCTGCAGGCGGTCCATCGACGTGGCGTACGAGATCCTCACGAAGCCGGGCGCGTCGAAGGCTTCCCCGGGCGTCAGCACGACCCGGGCGTCGTCGAGCAACGCCTGTGCCAGGCCTGCCGACGTCCGGACGCCGTCGGGCGAGAGCAACTCCGAGACATCGACGAACAGGTAGAACGCTCCCGAGGGGGGCACGACACGAAGGCGCGGGTCTGCCGCGAGGAGCGCGACCATGGCGTCGCGGCGCGTGCGGTACTCGTCGAGCATCGCGGTGACGCAGTCCTGCGGCCCACGCAGCGCCGCGACCGCGGCCTTCTGCGCAATCGAGTTCACGTTGGACGTGGCATTGCTCTGAATCGCCGAGCACGCCTTGATGACCTCCGCCGGGCCGATCGCCCAGCCGCAGCGCCATCCCGTCATCGCGTACGCCTTCGACATGGACCCGCACAGAATCGTGCGATCGCGCAGCCTCCCGGCGAGCACCGCGGCCAGGTTGTGCGGCACCGGGTCGTAAATCAGCCGTTCGTAGCAGAGGTCCAGCACGATCCAGATATCGCGGCGCGCGGCCTCGTCGGCAATCTGCGAGAGGTCCTCCTCCGACATCATCGCGCCGGTCGGGTTGGTCGGCGAGTTGATGACGATGCCGCGCGTGCGCGGGGTGATCGCCGCCACAAAGTCCGTCGCGTGCAGCCGGAAGCCGTCCTCCTGCCGCGCCCGCACGATCACCGCCTGCGCGTCGGCCAGCTTGATCTGCTCGGGGATCGTCGGCCAGCCGGGTGAGTGCGTGATGACGTGGTCGCCGGAGCCGAACAGCGCCAGCGCCGCGTTGTAGAGCGCCTGTTTCCCGCCGGCGGTCACGATGACTTCCGCCGGCGTGTAGGACACGCCGTACCACTCGCGATAGCGGTCGACGATGGCCTGTCGCAGCTCGTGGATGCCCACGTTGGTCGTGTACTTCGTGAACTGCGCGGTGAGCGCCTGCTGCGCCGCCGCCACGACGTGCGCGGGCGTGGGAAAGTCAGGCTCCCCGGCGCCGAGGTCGACGATGTCGACCCCCTGCGCGCGCAGGCGTTCGGCCTCTGCCGCCACCTTGAGGGTTGGCGACGCTTCTACCTTGGACATCCGGTCGGCGAGATGTGGCATAGGGACTGGGTGCACTTATGCGTTTCGTGTCGTGGTGGCGAGGTGTTTGGCGCGCAGGCGCGCCTCGACGCCGGGGGGCACGAGCCCTTCCACCGATCCGCCGAGCGCCACGACTTCCTTGACGAGGCGTGAGCTGACGTACGTATAGGGCTCGGCCGGCATCATGAACACCGTCTCCACGTCCGTGTTCAGCCGGCGATTCATGAGCGCCATCTGCAGCTCGTACTCGAAGTCCGAGATCGCGCGGAGCCCGCGGACGATCACCTTCGCGCGCTTGCGCCGGACGTACTCCACCAGCAGGCCGTCGAACGTGTCGACCTCGACGTTCGGCTGTCCCTCGAACGCGTCGCGGCAGATCTCGATGCGCTCCGCCACGGAGAAGAGGGGCGCCTTCTCGACGTTGACGAGGATCGCGACGATGATGCGGTCGAACAGCTTCGCGCCGCGCTGGATGATGTCGGTGTGCCCGTTGGTCAGGGGGTCGAAGGAGCCGGGATAAATGGCGATCACGGGTTCTCTCATGTGCTCTCGTAGAACGACAGCGCGCTGTCGCCCGATGTCAGCACCCGCACGCGGTGCAGGCCGCCCGCGCGTGCCGGTGACTCGCGCCGCCTCGCGTGCTCCAGCACGACGACGCCTGCCGGCAGGAGACGCGGCGCCACGGACGCGAGCGCCAGGTCCACGTCTTCCAGATCATACGGTGGATCGAGCAGCCCCAGATCGGCCGGCGCCACGGAACCCCAGTCCCGCGGTGAAAGGAAATCGGCGCGGATAATAACATACCGGTCCGCCGCCGTCCCGCACCGCGCGAGATTTTCGCGGATGAGCCGCAGCGCCCGCGGGTCCCGCTCGATGAACGCGACGTGCGCGGCACCGCGGCTGAGCGCCTCGATGCCCACGGCGCCCGTGCCGGCAAACCCGTCGATGACCCGCGCCCCCTCCACGCGGGGGGCCAGCACGTTGAACAGCGTCTCGCGCAATTTGTCCGACGTGGGGCGCAGTCCCTCCCACTTCGGCGCGTCCAGGCGCCGCCCCTTGAACTCACCGGCAATCACGCGCATAGATCGGGAGCCTTCGGCGCGCAGGACGCAGAGCACTCGGGCCATTCTGCCTTGGGTCCGGCGTGTTGCGCGCGTTCCGCCGTGGCATATGTCATCCCACGCCGACCAGGCCGAAGCGCCGCGCCCAGGTGGCGCGAACGTGGTCGGCCACGGGGCGCGCCGCGTCGCCGCGCGCCAGCCAGTCCACGGCTTCGCGGCGTGCATCTTCCATGATCCCGAAGTCGCGCACCAGGTCACCGACGCGCAGCAGCGGGGCGCCGGACTGCCGCGTGCCGAAAAAGTCGCCGGGGCCCCGCAGCTCGAGGTCTTTCTCGGCCAGCACGAACCCGTCCGTCGTGGAGGCGATCGCCCGGAGCCGGACTTCCGCGTCTTCGCCGAGCGGGTACTGATACAGCAGGATGCACGACGACTGGTGCGCGCCGCGGCCGACCCGCCCGCGCAGCTGATGGAGCTGCGAGAGGCCGAAACGCTCGGCGTGCTCGATGACCATGACCGTGGCGTTCGGCACGTCGACCCCTACTTCCACAACCGTGGTGGAGACGAGGATGTCATACTCGCCGCGCGCGAAGGCGTGCATCACCCGGTCCTTCGCGTCCTGCTTCAGCCGCCCGTGCAGCAGCGCGACCCGCAGCTCGGGGAAGATATCCGTGGCGAGGTGGTCGGCCATCGCGGTCGCCGCCTTCAGATCCACCTTCTCCGACTCCTCGATCAGCGGGTAGACGACATACGCCTGCCGGCCCAGTTCGACCTGCGCGCGCACGAACTCGTACACCTCGTGGCGGCGCGACTCGGGTCGGACGGTCGTCTCGATCGGCTTGCGCCCGGGCGGCATGTCGCGGATCACCGAGACGTCGAGGTCGCCGTAGGTCGTCAGTGCGAGGGTGCGCGGAATGGGGGTCGCGGTCATGACGAGCACGTCCGGCGACAGCCCCTTCGCGCGCAGCTCGGCCCGCTGCAGGACGCCGAACCGATGCTGCTCGTCGATGATCACGAGGCCCAGCTCGCGGAACGCCACGGCCTGCTCGACGAGCGCGTGCGTGCCGACGGCCAGGTGCACCGCGCCGGAGGCCAGTTCCGCCATCACCTCCCGCTTCTTCTTCGCCGGCGTGGATCCGGTCAGCGCGGCGACGCGAAAGCGCGACCGATCGAGCAGCCGACGAATCGTGATGTAGTGCTGGTCGGCGAGGATTTCGGTCGGCGCCATGAACGCGACCTGGAACCCGTTCTCCATCGCGACGACGGCGGCGATGAGCGCGACGATCGTCTTGCCCGCACCCACGTCTCCCTGGAGGAGGCGGTTCATCGGCGAGGGGCGTTCCATGTCCTCGACGATCTCCTTGATCGCGCGCTTCTGGCCGGCCGTCAGCTTGAACGGCAGGACCTGCCGAACGCTGTCGCGGATCGCGTCGGTGATCACGACGGAGCGCGGCTTGCGCTCGTCCGCGAGGTCGCGACGGCGGAGCAGCACGCCCACCTGGAAGAAGAAGAACTCCTCGACGATCATCCGGATCTGCGCCGGCGTCCGGAACGCGTTCAGGCGATCGATCCCCTCTGCCTCATCGGGGAAATGAGTCTGGCGCAACGCCGCGTGCCGGGGCGGCAGCGAGTGCCGCGCCCGAATCTCGGCGGGCAGCGGGTCGGGCAGGCCGGCCGGCAGGTTCTGCAGCGCGCGGTACACGAGCGTGCGCTGGACGTTCGGCGTCAGCGACCCGATCCTTTCGTGGACGGGCACGATCCGGCCGGTGTGAATCGTGGCCTCTTCGGCGGGCGCGTCCTCGTCGGCCTCCCCTCGCACGATCTCGTAGTGCGGATTCACGATCTGGATGCCGCGGGCGCCGAGCCGCTCCGCCTTCCCGTAGAGAATCACCTGCTGGCCCGGGTGGAACACGTCGCGCATGAACGGCTGGTTGAAGTACACGGCCTTGGCGACGCCGCTCGCGTCGCGCACGAGCATCTCGAAAATCTTGAAGCGCGGCCGCCGCGTGGGGCGTACCGTCGTGGTGACGACTTCCCCGCTGAGGCTGGCGAACTCGCCCGGCCTGAGGTCCGCAATCGGCGCAAAGCGCGCGCGGTCCTCGTACCGGAACGGAAAGCGGTACAGCAGGTCCTCGATCGTGTGGAGCCCGGCGCGGCGGAACTCCGCCGCGCGCCGCGGACCGACGCCTTTCAGGAATTGCAGCGGCGTCTGGAGGTAGTCGTCAGGGCCAGCCACAGGCCCAGTGTAATTGCAGATCCTACTGAAGTATCAGCGCCTGTCCTTTGCCGACCCGCACCTCGCGGATTGACAACGGCAACTCGAATGGGGCGTCGAGCGCGACCCCCTGCGGCTGCCCGGCCGTGCGCGTGTAGTAGCTCACGATCTCCTGAAGCAGGAAATTGGGCACCGTGATGCCGCCGACCTGCGCTGACTGCAGGGAGAACCGACCGACTCCATCCTTGGTCTTCAGGATGCCGGTCGCCTGCACCGGCACGCGGCCGGTGAGATAGCCCGCAAGGTCCGTCCAGCCGCGCGTCCTGTGCTTGCGGACGGCGTCGAGATCGACGATGGCGCGTCCCGAGACACGTCCGTCGCCGAGGATCCACACGTACGGGTCGACGACGCCCACCGGAATGTCTTCGCGGGCGTGATACCGCAGGTACGCGTTCACCTCGCGCTCGGAAACAGCCGTGGAACGGACGGCCGATCGCGGCACCGGGACGGCCGCATGGCGGTGAATGAGCGCGAGCTTGTGCTGGAGGGTGTCCGCATCGCGCCTGGCCAGCGTGACCTGGCCGGCCGCCACGATTCCCGCGCTTGCGAGCGCGGCAAGAAGGGCGCCTGCGAGGAAACGGCGAACCATGGGAGGAGTGTAGCAGACGGGACGTAGGAGGTAGGAGATGGTAGCGTGCGGCTATGGCGTCGGGCGGCGGCGGTTCTGCTGGGCTCGCGGCTGCCGGGCTCGCATGAGCAGCTCGAACTTGCGCTGCTCCATCCGTTCCTCGAACAGTCGAAAGCGCGCCTGCTGCCTGAGGTCGAGCACCTCGTCGAGCGCGCTGTACGCACGGCGCAAGTCGGCGGCGTTCTTCTCGTCGTGCTCGCGCAGCGCCCGCAGCCGTTCGCGCAGCACACTGTCGC